>DATCXS010000338.1:0-5308 GCA_036565645.1 Mucilaginibacter sp. | reverse complement strand
AACTTCAAGAGATTCGTTGATACGGTCAAACATGATCAGGGGAATATTATTAGCCTTCACCATAGCTAAATGATCGGCCGAGACGGTTTCATTAGATACTGAAATAAGGATACCTGAAACCTGGCTGTCAATCAGTGTTCGAACATTGCTCAGCTCTTTCTCATAATGTTCTGTAGATTGGCAAATGATCAGGTTATAGCCGGAAGGATAGATAACGTTTTCAATGCCGAAAATGCAGTTGGACATAAAATTACTATTGATCTTGGGGATGATAACCCCTATAGCCATTCCATTTCCGCTGCGCAGATTTGCTGCAATTTTATTTGGCGAGTAGTTTAGTTCGCGGACAGCATTGGATACAAGCTTTTTTGTTTTGGCACTAATGGAAGGATGGTCTTGTAAAGCTCTGGAAACAGTAGATGTTGCTACTCCCAGGTATTTGGCGACATCCATAATGTTGGCTTTTTTTTCCATAGTTGTCCACAAAAATATAAAATTCCGGATTATAAATTAGTCGAATTTTACACAATCGTTTGTTTTTCCGCCATATGGGTAATAGTTGACTATAATTAAGTATAAATAATGCATTATTAAATATTATATAGTTTGTTTACTCAAAAATAAAATTTGTATTTACACAATCGTTTGCGTTAATTTGAAACATGCTGGTATTTTCATTTCTATGAAACCGGCGCCAATTATGAAACTTTCAATTTTGCACTAAGTATATCTGTAAACGGGTATCAATATTTAACTGATTATGAGAGACAATTTATCACGTAAAGGATTTATTAAAACGGGCGCTACAGCGCTTGGTTCGCTGTTGATTGCTCCAAGCTTGCTGGGGAAAAATGTTAAATCTGTATATGACAATGGTACCAGCGAGTCTTTTCAAGACTATGCAGGCACTAGAAGGGGCTCATGGGTACAGACGGGAAAACAGCAACCGGGAGATATCTCTTTGGGAAATTGTCAAATAGTTATTGCCCCATCAGAGAGTTCAATTGTACAAAAGGCAGGCAGGCTATTGGCAAGTGATATAAAAAAAATATCAGGGTATGAACCGGCAGTGAAGGGGGCAGTTAATGAAAGTAAAGTTAACATCAGGCTGGTTACGCTGGGAGATGTAAAACTTCCGGAAGGGATAGATATCAACAGGCTAAAAGATAAATGGGAAGCTTACCAGATCATAACTACAGAAAATACCGTTTGGTTAGTTGGTGCCGATGCGCGCGGTACCGCTTATGCCGCTTATACGCTTAGCGAGAGATTAGGTATTGATCCGCTTTATATATGGACCAACTATAGGCCGGTACAATATGATCATCTTGTTTTAAAGAAAACATCGCATTTTGTGGCGCCGCCAAAATTTAAGTATCGAGGATTCTTTCATGACGACGAAGATATTCTTCCGCGTCCGTTTAATGTGATTGACTTACCTATCTGGACGGGCGATGTAGCCACGGTTTGGTATGAGCGTTATTTTGAAACGGCCCTGCGTTTACGCATGAATATGGTTGCGCCTTATACCAGGGTGCATCGGCGTTATGAGATTCAGAAAATGGCCAGCGATTGGGGACTGTATTATACCTCGCATCATTATGACATTTTGTTATCAAACCCATTTGGTTTTGAAAATTTTAAACTGGCCGAACAGCGCGGCGTAACCCCGGAATGGGATTGGTTTAAAAATAAAGAAAACATGGTCAAATACTGGCGGGCCGGAGTGGAGGAAAATAAGCATCTGGATGCCATTTGGCCGGTAGGGTTACGCGGGATTGATGACCGTTCTTATCAGTTTCCGAAAGGTATGTCCGATGCCGCAAAGATTGCGGTATATAATGAGGCGATTAACATCCAGGTAAAAATGGTAAAAGAGCTGATCCCGAAGGATAAAAAGCCGCTTTTTCATTTTACGCTTTATACCGAAATGCTGGATATATACAGCAAGAATAAAGGCGCATTTAAGCTGCCCGAAGATGTAATGATTATCTGGCCGGATGACAATGACGGCCACATGCGCGACTTGCCGAAAGAATTGGAAAATAAGAAACATGGGGTGTATTATCACCTGGCTTATATGGGGCCGCAACAGATCACCAAACAAATCACCCACGTAGTATCGCCGTCAAAAATAGCGAAAGAATTTAAGGCTATTATTGATTCGGGCGCGGTAGAATATGTGCTGACCAATGTTTCAGAACTGAGAGATTATGTTATGGAGGCCAGAATGCTGGCAGAAATTACCTGGGGCGATTCCGGCTTTATGGAAAGCGAAGACCCGGCTGGCGCATATATCGACTGGTGGACGAAAGAATATTTTGGGCCAAAGGCTCATGATGCGGCTACCAAAGCTTACCATACATATTATAAGCTTATCCACGCGTCAGATAGCTTGTGGCAGGGATCTGATCTGCTGCAGGAAATTCTGCGCAACTTGCAGAATAAACTTAAAGGGAAAGATGTACAGCCTATAGCTGAATCGCGGCTTCAGGAATTTAGGGAGAGAGAAAAACAATACGCTTCTTTTGATAAGCTGATACAAAAATCGGCCGGATCCATGAATCAACAACAACAGCAGTATTTTTACGAACAGATATCGCTGGGGATGTTGGTAGACTGGCGCCCGACACAGGCCGCATTGATTTTGTCCGAAGCTTTGAAAAAAAATTCAAAGGAGGAGATCATGACACAGGTAAAAAAGGCTTTAGAACCGCTGTTTACCTATGAGGGCGAAATTTTAAAAGCTGAGCGACCGCCATTTGAGAAATGGTATCGTGAGACATGGTGCCGTCGTGAGTTCTCTCCAAACAATCTGCACCGGCCATACAGGCAGGTTAGCGAATTTTATTATTCGGATGGGCAGTGGTTTACGCAAAGTAAAGCCGGATAGATGTCAAGGGCGGGCAAGCTAATAAAAACAACTACTGTCCGCTTGAATATCAAAAGCGTTTATTCGATGTTAAGTCCGGGATTATAGATTACGAGTGTTCGGAAGATTAAAAAAGGGTAACACCCACCTCTTATCATTGTAAAAATATCTTTTGAAATGAACCAACTTAAATCTCGTAAATTATGAATCCGGATTAACATACAGTCGGGATGGCGGGATTCGAACCCACGACCTCCAGCACCCCATGCTGGCGCGATACCTGGCTACGCTACATCCCGATGGGTAACTATTAATTCAATATTGACAAATATAAGCTGTTAGCCTATATCTGTCAATATTGTACGCTTAAGCTATATAAATCCGGATTAACATAAATGTGGCTATACTTTATTCCGATGGGTAATTCAATACTATGCGAAAAATATATGCAGGCTAATCTCTATTTAAAACGAGGTAGCTTACCTATTGATTTTTACTGATGTTAATTGGTTAATTGTTTTCTGCCGGTTTATATGTATTGTTCTAAATAAAAACAGGCTTAACAGGATAGTTGCCGGAGCGATTAGTTTGGTATAATCGGTCTTTACAGGATTGTAAATTGTAAGTATGATATCAGCCACTACTACAGCTGTCAGTATAATCAGTGCGATATTTAGTAAATTATTTATTCTCATAGCTTTAGGATTTAAAGCAATGTAAATATATTTTGTGGAAAACTCAAAAGTTATTAACATTTATTTAGGGCGTGAGATACTATTATCAGATTAAGCACCAAAATATTCAGCATAGTTTTTTTCGGTCTCGGCCAGCCTCACAGAATGCAGGTACACATTCCCGGCAGATTCTATCGGGCTTTTGAGTTGGTTGAAGATTTCCATGCAAAGTACCTCTGTGGTTGCCATTTTACCCTGCATGAAATCGACATCCAGGTTGATGTTTTTATGATCTAAGCGCTCGATCACGAAATTATTAATGATCAGCTTTAATACTTTAAGGTCAATAATATAAGGTGTTTGGGTATTTACTTCGCCTTTTACCGTTACCCAAAGCTCGTAATTGTGGCCGTGGAAATTGGGGTTTGCGCACTTGCCAAATACCTTAAAATTTTGTTCTTCCGACCACTCTTTGCGAAACAGGCGATGTGCCGCGTTGAAATGTTCTTTCCGGGTAATATAAGTGAGCATATTAATGTCTTGACAGAATTTGTATATTCAATGCAACAAATATAACACCACTTACAGTCGGCTCATGGCTCTGTATTTCGCAGATGGCTATTCTTTTTAGCAGTTAATCATGAAGCCGACGAGGCGGCGCCTATTTTGCGGACACCTTGTTTATCTAACAGCTCTGCAATTTTATTTACCATATAAATTGATGCTTCGATCTCATCCTTCCTGATAGCAACGCTTTCGATATTAAACCCGAAAGGGATTGAATGTTGGGCGCAAAATGTCGTCAGCTCTGCGGCAATTTCCAGGCAAACATTAACAGACTTTTCGAGCATGTTTTCGGCGCTCTTAAGCTCTTCCTTCAAGTCGTCAGGGATATGAATACCCAGCCATTCCATAAAGTTTAGCGTTTTGGCCGATCCACAGGCGGTCAGCGTAAAAATTATGGTGGGAAACGCAGTATTTTCTTTTATACAGGTACGGCTAAGATCTTCGATGACTTGCCTGGCGTAGGCTACATTAAAAACGCATTGCGAGATAAAATAAGATACCCCGCAGCTTACTTTGTCTAATATCCGTTTGTCCTCATCTCTTAAAACCTCGTGCCTTTCGGGAATAGTTACAGCACCCACTACAGAAGTACTTTTATGCTTGCTCCAGATCTGGTAAGCCTCGGGTAAAGTTGTTTTAACCGGGAAATCGGGTGCAGGCACACCTACAAATACCGGATAAAAATCATTCTTTTGAAGATTGTTCAGCCAATTTGATAATTCTTCGTTCGAGAATTTACCTGCCGGGCGGTAGATGATCTTAGGTATTTTTAGATCTTGAAGATGTTCGCTTGCGAACTCGAACGGATCCAGCGCTTTCAGAAAAGGGAACGGTCGCTCCTCTGCTGTGCGGGCGGCTTCGTCCTGCACATCGTACACCACCAATGCGTCAAGGTCCAAAGGAATAAGCCTGGCAATGGTTTTAGCAGCAATCTCAGCAACCCGTTCGGGCGTGGTTTCTGATTTTGGCGGCGTAATGCCGTAAGTTAAAATACCGGATGCGCCGGATTTGATCTTATTTAAGAACATAAAGTATTCAAAGTTTCAGGAAGCGATCAGCTTAAATTAAAATATCTTTTCTCATCAATTATTTTGTAAAAATAACAACTGCGGGCAATATTGCCTGCAGTTGTTACTATTAAATAATGTATTCGACATTAATTTGTGCGCGGGCCTGCTTTGCCGCGGCTACCATG
>DATCXS010000332.1:0-5487 GCA_036565645.1 Mucilaginibacter sp. | reverse complement strand
CTGCCGCGAAAATATTAGGACTGACCGTACGCGAAAATCTGGCTATACCCGATGGCTTTTTTGAAAATACCCGGCAATATCAGTTAAAGGTTATTGAAGCTATCCGCAAATATCAACCAGAGATTATCATTACCAATGCTTATCATGATCGCCATCCGGATCATGGCCGGGCATGTAATCTGGTATCTGATGCAGCTTTCTTATCAGGTTTGCGCAAAGTTGAAACTTACCTGGACGGCCAGCCGCAAGAGCCCTGGCGCGCTAATCTGTTAATGCATTTTATACAGGATATGTATATCCAGCCTGATATTGTTATTGATGTTACTGAATACTGGGACAAAAAGCTGGAAAGCATCTTTGCTTATGGCTCGCAGTTTCATAACCCTGAATGGGAGGGGGAGCCTCAAACCTATATCTCATCGCCTGAGTTTATAGCCGTAGTAGAGAGCCGTGCCCGCGAATTAGGCAAGGCCATTAACGTAAAATTTGCCGAAGGCTTTACCTCTCGCAAAATTTTAGGCGTAGATAATCTTTTTGATTTGCGATAGATATTCAGTAAACAGGCTATGGTCCATGCCAACCATCGATTCTGGACTAAACCGCCACGTACTCAAAACGATTATTTTCGTTATTGCGCTGGCGTGTCAGCTTATTTTCTTTAGCCAGTTTTAACAGGATACCTGATAGTTCAGAGGTTTTAAAGTCTGAGTCGTAATGCTCTTGACAGTAATCGGCTATGCCTGATATAGAGTGTGGTATTTTAAAGAAATCAGTATTAAGCAGTTGGTTTAATATTTTAGTGGCTCCCGGTTTTTTGCGGCCTATCCCGTTGCTGTACATGCGGGTTTCGGTATTATTTTTTACTCTGTTTACTTTTTTATGTAAAAATTCCAGACCTTCTGCATCTCCTCTTTCAAATTCAATCATTGCATCTAACAGTTTGTCGACCACTTTTACCTGTACAGCTTCTGATTGGAACGCATTAACAACTTCTGATATTTCTATCAATTGTTTTTTCAGTTTTTCAATAGGTTTACTCATGATATATTATTGCTATGATGAATATATTATTTCAGAAAAGGTAACAGAGCAATATATAGGGGAGATATTATTCTGTTAACAGAAATAATGGTTAGATGTCACGCAAACATACGATTATAGTATAGTTTGCCTAAATTAATTGTAGCGATACTTTAAAAAATCGCCAGATGTAGCAAAAATATTACATTATAGTTTTTGAATAATATCTGCAAGGATATTTAGTCCTTCGTCAATATTATTTTTTTCCATAATAAGCGCCGGCCTGAAACGGATAGTGCCATTGCCACATCCCAGAAACATTACGTTCTTTTCCATGCCCATGCGGATAAATTGGTCGCGGGTTTCTTTTTTCGGAAAATCAAAAGCGGTGAGCAAGCCTTTGCCCCGTACACCGCTAATTACCGGGATGTTGTTAGCAATTTTAGCAAGTTGCTGCTGCAGATATGCTCCGGTTTCTGCTGCTTGGGCGCAAAGACCATCTTCTTCAATAATCTCCAGTATTTTCGATGACCGTACCATATCTACCAGGCTGCCACCCCAGGTTGAGTTAATGCGCGAGGATGTGTTGAATACATTATGTTCAATCTCGTCCACCCGGCGGCTGGCCAGTATACCGCATACCTGCATTTTTTTACCAAAGGCAATGATGTCCGGACGGGCTTTTTCGCCAAAATGCTCATGGCACCAGAATTTGCCCGATAAGCCTACACCGGTTTGTACCTCGTCATAAATGAGCAGGGCTTCGTTTTCGTCGGCCAGGATACGTAGTTGCTCCATAAATTCTTTACGGGCGTGGTGGTCGCCGCCTTCGGCCTGTACGGGTTCTACAATAATAGCGCAGATGTCGTCCTTATAGTCAGTAAAAGCTTGTTTAATTTGTGCAATGGATCTTTCCTCGCGTGCCACCAGGTCGGCAAGATTTTCTTCCGTCTGCGGGAATTTGATAGCGGGAAAGGATACCCTCGGCCAGTCAAACCTTGCATACCATTTGGTTTTTACCGGCAATGTGTTGGTTAGACTCAAGGTATATCCCGACCGACCGTGGAAAGCGTTTTCAAAGTGCAGTACCTTTAAGCCCTTTTCGTTGGTATAACCTTTGGCAAAGTTCTTTTGCACCTTCCAGTCCATAGCAGTTTTAAGGGCATTCTCAATAGCCAATGTGCCGCCTGAAATGAAAAAGGCGTGTGGCAGATAATCAGGAATGCCAATGCGCTCAAAAGTTTTTACAAACTGCGCGTACTGCTCAGTATAGATGTCAGAGTTTGAAGGATTAGTCAGCGCTGCCAGCATCAGGCTTTTTTTAAATGCCTCATCGTTAAGCATCTTGGGGTGATTATAACCCAGGGGCACCGAGGCAAAGCAGGTAAAAAAGTCGAGCAGGGTGCGTTTGTTCTTCGAGTCGTAAATATGTACGCCCTGGCTTTTCTCCATATCAAATGTAAGGTCGAAGCCATCGGCCAATACATGTTTATTTAGAGATTCGATAACATTTTCGGGAGCAACAGATAGCTTATACATACAAATTCGCTTTTAACAAATTTACGGAATGATATGCAAATGTGCAGATGTGCGGATTGTTTTATGGGGCGGGCAGCCTCTTTAAATCTCGCAGGAGTAGAGGCATCTCACAACCCTACCCGGAAGAGGGGGCTTTGATAAGCGACAGGAAAGGTCTCCCTTCCGGGCTACCGTGTGTACCATCTCTGTTTTAAAATCTGCTCCTATAGGAGCAAAAGTTCAGTAGACTTATTAAGGAAACAACGAGTATCGCGCCATAGGTGCGATACTTAGCGCGACTTTACTCTATCGCTGATCTAAGCCTGCTTGCGGTAATCGTACTGCAAGGCAAGTTGAAAACTTGCTGTATTTAGGTCAAAGTTACGCTATCGCTAAACTTCGACCAATAAAGAGAATTATGCAATGGCAGAATATCAAAAGGAAAAAGGTGACGCGATGCATTGCGTGATCCGCGTGTGGATGTGTATCACTTGGATCGCTAATAAAAATTAAGTAGCTGATTATTAGTTTATTATGAATTATAATTTCAATAAGTGGATCAATTTGGATCACTTTTTATGACTTTTAAGTCATTTTTTGGATCACCTGTTTAAAATTTGTCTTTCATTCCTAATAAACCCCAAAGGCCGCCGGTATGTATAGCCAAAACCTTGCTGCCGGGTTTAAAGTAATTTTTAGCTGCCAGATCATACAACGCATAAAACATCTTACCCGTATAAACCGGTTCGATCAAAATGCCGGTATCTGCCACAAATTGTTTAACAAAAGTAATCAGCTCGCCGGTAGTTTTGCCATAACCACCAAAATGGTAGCCGGTATGTAGCTGATAGTTGGCAGGGGCGGGGACCAGCTTGCTAATCTCATCGCCAATAAAATCACCATTTTTTAAAACCGGTACAACGTGGCACGTAGTATTCAGGTTATTTTGAGCAATACCGCTGATAATGCCTGCGGCTGTCGCCCCGGTACCGGCAGCGCAAATGATATGGTCGTAAGTGTCAGTAAGTTCATCAATCAGTTCGCTGCACCCCTTCACCGCCTCGGGCGAGGTGCCGCCTTCATCAATAAAGAAAGCCTGGTCGTCATTGCCAAAATATTGGTTAAATAGCTGCTGCTTATCGCGGTAGCTATCCCGGTCGGCAAAGATCAGGTTCATACCGTGCAGGCGGCACATAAACAGCGTGTCGTTATTCACTTCATCGCCACGTACAATGCCTGTTGCCTTGAAGCCAAACCGCGCCGCCGCGCCGGCAGTAGCCATTAAGTGATTAGAATAAGCGCCCCCAAAAGTTACCAGATGGTTTTTGTGCTGATGTTGCGCCTCTTTGAGCAGATATTTGAGTTTGCGCCATTTATTGCCTGATATAATAGGGTGGATCAGGTCGTCGCGTTTGGTATAAACTAATAAGCCCCGTTCATCAAATAACTTATTGTTGAGTTGATGAACGGGACTAAATATCTCTAACTCGATATTCACTACCGGTTATTAGAAGCCGAAACCTATACCGGCGTTGCCTGAGGTGTAGCCGCCGCCTTGGCTAACAGAAGCGTAGATACGGAAAATAGCAAGGTTTAATTGAAAACCAAGATCGCCGCGTAAACCGCTGATGCTATTTTGGTTAATATGTACCGGGTCAGTAATAGTAGTGTAGAACGAACCTTGACCAGGCACAGTTGATTGGATTGGATAGTTACCCAACACATCTAAGTTTGTTTTAGCGGTTTGATAACCTACTGAAACAAATGGGGTAAAGAACAGTAATTTCTTTGAGATGATAGCCTGAATATTAACGCCGCTAAAAACAGCATCGATATGTTGGTTACTGAAATCTGAGCTTTGACCAGGGGCCGCAGTTGTGCCGTTAGATGGTTTTACATCAAGAGTTTTTGAATATTTTAAACGGTTGTAGTTAACTGCGATTGCCAGGTCGAAAGGTTTAATAGCGCCTTTTTTAGCAAAGTCTTGTATAATGTCGTGTTTTAAACCAAAACCAAATACGCCTACAGAACCAGCGTCGTCGCTGATTTTAATAGTGGGGGTTGTGCGGATAGTCAGATCAGTGTGTTTTACCAAACCAACGGTAAGCTGGATGTTTGGAGCAGGTACATATTGAATAACACCTTTAGGCAAATCAAATGTGCTTACCTGGTTGCCATTATCGTCGTTGATACTCATTTTAGGTGTACTTGCATCTTTGTTGCCTGCAAAAGTTGGTGCAATGACATCAGACGAATTTACCGGTGTCAAGTGACTTGACAAGCCGATTTTGGTCACGTCGAAAGTTTTATCAGATGTAGGTGCTTGTGCCACTGCCGCGGTTATACGGAGGTCGAAATGTAAAAATTTCTTGGTTGCAGCTGTATTATTCCAGCCGCTGTTAAGGCCAACGCCAAATCCTTTAAATAAAGGCATGCCGTAAGCAGATACCAATTTCGCAGCATCGCCCGGGCTTGACTTGATCAATTGACTGAAACCGTCGTCGTCGTTAGATTGCGCTCTCGCATTGAAGGCTACTGTCGTCAAAAGTGCAAGAATGATTAGTGAATAGAGTTTTTTCATATAGTTTAATACGTTAGGTTTTATAGTTATAAAGGTAATATATATTTATTAATAATCAATATTGGGCCTTCGGCGCTCAGGGAAATTGCCTTTAAAAATCTGACTACCTTAATTTTGGCTAAAGCCGGTATGCTTGATGCTGTTTTTCCGCCCCATAAATGGGACGGCAATGAATTAAAGTGATGTTAAAATTGCATTTCATTGCCGTTTGGCTTTAGCCAACGGTTTAAAGGGAACAATAGGATGGCTTTAGCCAAAGTTTCCAAATTGAATTTTTAAAAGCGACTTCCCTGCTTCGGCGCTATATTATTTAAGAATAATTAATTGATAGAAAAACCTTTATTTTTGCGCCGATATGATAAAAGAAG
>DATCXS010000061.1:0-8957 GCA_036565645.1 Mucilaginibacter sp. | reverse complement strand
GAGCGCGCTGCCGATACCATATTGGCTAACGAGGATGGCCTGGCAATTTTTGAATCAATCCTGTCAATAGTTAGGGCCTGATGCCTGTTCTGGTTGTCGATATCGGGAATACCTTTACCAAGGCAGCCATATTTGAGCAGGATGAGCTGATCTGTACTGAACACTTTGCAGTGCCCGATGCAGCATCAATCTATGCCTTTTTAGCTCCATATAAGGTTGAGAAGGCAATCATATCGTCAGTAAGAAAACAAAATGAGGAATGGGAGCCGTTGTTGAAGCAAAAAATGCCGGTGACCTATTTTAATGCCGCAATGACCACAAGCATCCGCAACCATTACCGCACACCGCAAACGTTAGGGTTAGACAGGCTGGCTGCTATTGTGGGGGCGCATCATCTTTATCCTGGTGCAGATAACCTGGTAATTGACGGGGGCTCCTGTATCACTTATGATTGGGTTGATGCTGATGGAAATTATTTTGGCGGCAGCATATCGCCGGGGTTAAATATGCGTTATAATGCACTTAACTATTATACCGCAGCATTGCCGGTGGTTAAGCCAGATGCCGGATTTGATAACACCAGCGGCAATGACACCGAAACCGCAATCCGGTCTGGCGTGCAAAATGGAATTAAATTTGAGCTGCTGGGCTTTATTGAAAGCTATGCCCGCAACAAGCAGCAACTAAACATTATACTAACCGGGGGCGATAGTATTTTTTTTGATAGCCTATTAAAAAATAGCATCTTTGCCCCCTGTATAAAAAATGAACCATACCTGGTTCTTAAAGGATTAAACGCAGCTACACAGAAGCATAATGATTAAATATACCAAGCTCTTTATAACATTTTTATTGACGGTTATTGTATTTAAAGCCGGTGCGCAATCAACGGCTACTACAAGCTCGCCTTACTCGCAATATGGTTTGGGCGACCTTATACCGATGACAATGCCGCAAACCCAGGCTATGGGTGGTATATCTACCGGTATTAATACCATAAACCGGTATATGAACATCAATCCGCAAAATCCTGCATCATACGCAACTATAGCGTTTACTACTATTGATGCCGGCATTTATGCCAATAAGCTCACATTAAGCCAAACGGGGCAACAAACACAAAAAAACTCAAACTTCCGGATGAGTCATGTGGCTTTTGCTATTCCGGTGAGCACAGGTTCTGCGCTGAGCTTTGGTTTGATGCCTTACAGCCAGGTAGGTTATAATTACACCAAATCAATTAAAGGATACGGCACCGGGTCGGCAGTTGATACAAACGCCACCAATTACATTTACAGCGGCGAAGGCGGCTTAAATAAAGCTTATTTTGGTTATGGTTTTGCCATAGCGCGCAGCTTTTTATTTGGTGTTAATGCCTCTTATATATTTGGTAATATTAAACACAATCAGCAGGTTGAAATGCCCGGGCTGGTGGGCGCTATAAATACTAATGTCGAACGCAATAACGCCATTGGCGGCTTTAATTATGATTTCGGCTTTCAATATATTTATGATATGTCGCTTACAAGGCACCTGGTTTTCGGTTATTCGGGATCTGCAGGTACGCAGCTTACCTCAAAAAGCAGCTATATCATAAGTCACTATACATTTGATATTAATGGCAACCGGAATGTTGATCTTGATTCAATTGTCAATCAGCAAAACAACCAATCAAAAATTAAATTGCCTCAAATACATCACTTCGGCATATCGTATCAGCAGGATTTGAAATTCCTGGTTGGGGCTGATTACTCTATGGCCAATTGGTCTGATTTGCGCATTGACGGTACCAATCCAGGTATGGCTAACAGCAGCACTTTTAATATAGGGGGGCAATACACGCCTAACATCAACTCATTAAACAGTTGGCTGGCTACATTAGATTACCGTTTTGGTATAATGCTTGATAACACTTATTATAATGTGCCAAATGTTAGCGGCGCGGGTTACACAAATATTAAAGCAAAATCTGTTAACCTGGGTGTTGGTATCCCGCTCAGAGGGTCGCAAACCAGCTATTATAAATTGAACTTATCTGCCGAGTTTGGTCAGCGCGGAACGCTTAACAACGGTTTGGTAAAAGAAAATTTTATAAACTTCAGATTAGGTTTTACGCTTAATGATAAGTGGTTCCAGCGCTACAAATTTGATTAATTGAGTAATGCATAGTCGGTTAAAGCAGGTTTTACCCTTTATTTTGCCGGCATTGCTTTTAAGCATGCTGCTACTGAGTGCGTGCGAGAATGACCTGAAAAAGATCACAGAGATATCGTCTAAATATGTAAGTCAGCCTATCGATACTACCAAAGGTGTTGATGTAATTTATAGCGACTCGGCCATTGTAAAAGGGAGAATGACCGCTCCTATAATGGTTCATTTCAATATTTCAGACCCTATTAATATATTGCCTAAGGGTGTTAAAATTGTATTCTATGACTACAATGCGCAGGAAAACGGCAGCATTATTGCCGACTCGGCCGTGTATCACACTGTCGAACAGCGTGTTGAGTTTTATCATCATGTAGTTTATACAACAAAAAAAGGCGATACTTTTAAATCGGACGAATTAATATGGGATCAGACAAAAAAGACCATGTTCTCCAACAAGCCGGTGCAAATTATAATGGCTAACGGCGACATTTTAAACGGAACAAACTTTACCAGCGATGATAATTTACGGTATCCGCAAATGAAGCAAGGTACAGGTGCGTTTGATGTGTCAGACTTCCCGGGAAAGTAAGCTGTCTTTGATCATGAAAATTTGTATGATAAAATTTTGCTAAAAATTGTATCTTGCGCCCTCTTTTAACAATACGTATTAAATTAATAACAAATATAGAATAAGTTTATGGCTGTAATGGGTTATCTGCGCGACCGGATGGGTAAAATTGTCGCAGCTGTGATTGGGCTTTCGCTTTTTGCATTTATTGCTACTGAAGCGGTACGAAGCGGAGGATCTTTTTTTAGAGGTGATAATAATCAGGTAGGTTCTGTTGGTGGCGAAAAAATCCAGCTGGATAAGTTTAATGCTGCTGTCGACCAAAATACGGCGCAGTTTAAAGCGCAATCCGGACAAAGCCGCATAACTTCGCAGATTACCTCCTATATACAGGAAAACACCTGGAACCAATTGGTAAGCAAAGCTATTTTTTCAAAAGAAGTTGATAAATTAGGTCTTACTGTGGGTGGCGACGAAACCCAAAACATGATGACCGGGCCAACTCCAAGTCAGCGTGTGGTGCAGGCGTTTACTGATCCGCAAACGGGTAAATTTGATCCGCAAGCTGTTGTAAACGCACAAAGCGCTATTAAAAGCATGAAAGATGGCGATCCGCAAAAGGTCCAATGGTCTAATTTTGTGACCGACCTGATTGATGCTAAGCGGGCAGAAAAATATATGGCTTTGGTAACAAACGGCATTTACATCAATTCGCTTGACGCAAAAGATAGCTATGACGCCAAAAACAAACTGGCCAACTTTAAATATGCTTTATTAGAATATGCTTCTATACCTGACAGCAAGGTTTCATTAACCGATGCCGATTATACCAGCTACTACGATGAGCATAAAAATGAATTTAAAAATCCGCAGGAACTAAGATCTATCAGCTATGTTGCTTTCAATGCAGCTCCGTCAAAAGCCGACTCAGCAGTAATAAAAGATCAGCTGACTAAATTGCTTCCTGAATTCATCGCCTCAAAGGACGATTCGTTATTTGTTCAAATCAATTCAGAAACCAAAGCACCGTTAACCTGGCAGCGTAAAGGCGAACTGGATCCAAAGATCGACAGTATTATCTTTAAACAAGACCCGGGATTTATTTATGGTCCGTACCAATCAAACGGATCATATAAAATGTCTAAGTTGGTTGCTGTGCGCATGTTCCCTGATTCGGTAAAAGCAAGACACATCCTGATTGCTCCGGGCGAAGCGGGCGGCATGGAGAAAGCATTGGCAAGGGCCGACTCGTTGAAAAAGCTGATTGAAACCGGAAAGGCAAGTTTTGCAGCCCTGGCCACAACCTTCTCTGCCGACAAAGTATCGGCTGCTAAAGGCGGCGACTTAGGTACATTTGGCCGCGGTGCAATGATTCAGCCTTTTGACGATGCCGTTTTTGAAGGTAAAAAAGGTGATCTGAAGATAGTTACCACCCAATATGGCGTTCACCTGATCAATATCGAAGATCAAAAAGGATCAACCAAAGTGGTTAAAGTTGCAACAGTTGATAAACCGCTGACTGCAAGCAGCACTACTCAATCTACTGCTTACAGCAAAGCGCAAACTTTTCTGGCATCAATTAATAAAGACAACTTTGATGCAGAGGCTACCAAAGAAGGTCTGAAAGTTCAAAAAGCCGAAGATATTCAAGGTACAGCTTCAGCACTGCCGGGCTTATTTGAAGCCCGTGACCTGGTGCGCTGGATATTTAAAGCTGATAAAGACCAGATTGCCGAGCAAGTGTTTACTGCTGACGACCAGTATGTAGTTGCCAAAGTAACCGAAATTAAGCCTGAAGGTATTTTATCGCTTGATTTGGTTAAAGACAAGATCAAACCAGAGGTTATTAAACAAGTAAAAGGCAAAATGCTGGCCGACAAGTTTAATGCAGCTGCCAATGGCTCATCATCTATAGATCAGATTGCTCAAAAAGCAGGTGCCAAAGTTACACCGGTACAAAACATAGTTTTTGCTAATCCGGTTATTCCTGGCTCATCTGCCGAGTATAAACCAGTTGGTACCGTATTTGGCTTACCGATTAATAAAATATCAAAACCAATTGCCGGTCAGCAAGGCGTTTATATGTTAGTGGTTGATAGCTTTATCAATCCGGCACCGCTTACCAATGCTGTCAGAGAGAAAGAGCAAATAGCCAATGCCTTGTTGCAACGTGCCGAAGGACAGCTGTTCGAAGCGCTGAAAGATAAGGACAATGTAAAAGATAACAGAGCCAAGGTGCTGTAGTCAATATTTAAAGTAATTTTGTATCCGGGATGACGTTTATACTACGTTATCCCGGATTTTTATTTTAAATGCAATGGAAATACAAGAAAACTTTGTGAACAAAGTGGCCCAAAGCGGTTTGGTTACCCTGGATCCGGCAGATTTTTATACCGCTGGCGAACGCGTGGTTTATGATTTAAAAGATAATTTATTTCAGGGCCTGATATTACGCGAAAAAGACCTGCGCGATTTTGTTAAAGAGCATGATTGGACACAATACCAGGATAAATTAGTGGCTCTTACCTGCACTGCCGATGCTATAGTGCCGGCCTGGGCCTATCTGCTTTTAGCCAACCGTATGGCGCCTTATGCTAAAGAGGTTGTTTTTGGCGATCTGGAAACGTTGGAGGCTATTTTGTTTGTGAAGGAAATGGCCAAAGTGGATGTAGAACAATATCGCGACCAGCGGCTGGTAATTAAGGGTTGTGGTGATATAGATATTCCGGTATCGGCTTATGTGGAGTTGGGCAAAAAGTTAAGCCCGGTAGTAAAAAGCCTGATGTTTGGCGAGCCGTGCTCAACCGTTCCGATTTATAAAAGGAAAGACTAATAGCCAGCCACCATATTGGATTGCTTTTTGCAATAACTACAAAATGAAAAAGTATTTTTTACTATTGATATTGTTAGTGTTGGGCGTTAATCTTACTTTTAGCCAGGAGCTGAAAGAGATTAGCGAACCTGTATTTAAAACCGGCGAACAGTTAAGTTACAAGTTTAAATATGGATTTTTTACCGGTGCCGAAGGCACGCTGCGTGTAGAAGACGGCGAGAAAATAGACGGGCATCCTACTTATCACATTATTGCTGATGGCAAAACAGCAGGTACTTTCGATTTTTTTTATAAGGTACGTAACCGCTATGAGAGTTATGTAGACCGTACTACATTGTTGCCATATTTGTATATAGAGAACCGGAAAGAAGGAAGTTGGAAACATACAGATAGGGTAAAGTTTGACCAGGCAGAGGGAAAGATCATTGCCAATAAAGGTACTTTCCTGACTAAAGCCAAAACGTTTGATTTTGTATCGGCTTATTACTTTGCCCGCGGGCTGGACATTTCCGGAATTAAAGTGGGCGATAAATTTGAGCTGCCCTATTTTTTAGATGATGGTATTTATACGCTGAGCATTACTTATGCCGGTAAGGAGGTTATAAACAGCGCTATTGGTAAGTTTAGATGCCTTAAATTTAATCCCACTATAATAGCCGGTCACATTTTTAAGAAAGACAGTAAATTGTATTTGTGGATAACTGACGATAAAAACCGTATTCCTGTAAAGGCAAATGTAGGATTGATAGTTGGTAGCGTAACTATGGAATTAACCGGTGCTAAAGGGCTTAAATATCCCCTTTACCCCATAAAATAAACTTAGTAATGATAGAGGTTGGTAGTGTTTTGGTACACCATGATGTGGTGAAAGAGAATTTTGTTTGCAATTTAAACAAGTGCAAGGGCGCATGTTGTTTAGAGGGCGACTCCGGTGCGCCCTTAGACCATGAGGAATTGCATATTCTCGACGAAATTTATCCCAAAATAAAGCCTTATATGACCGAAAAAGGCATTGCCACGGTTGAAGAGGTAGGCACGCATGTAACCGATTTTGAAGGCGACTACACAACCCCTTGTGTCGATACCAATAAAGAGTGTGCTTATGTAACCTGGGAAAATGGAATAACCAAATGCGCCATCGAAAAAGCGTATGAAGAAGGTGTGGTTAGCTGGAAAAAACCTATATCATGCCATTTGTATCCCATTCGTATTACCAAGTACCCTGAGTTTGATGTTTTAAACTATGACCGCTGGACAATATGCAGCTCTGCATGCAGCTTTGGCGACGAGTTGAAAGTCCGTGTGCATGAATTTTTGAAGGGTCCGCTTACCCGGAAATATGGCCAGGAATGGTACCGCGAACTGGAAGAAGCCGTTGTTGCTTATGATGGGCATATTTAAATATTCTTTTCTTTTTAAATAACCCTTGTAATAAAAGCTTGTCATAAATCAACAGCTAATTAGTTTTACAATAAAATTGAATAATATTGCAGCTGATTAATCCATTATATGAAAGTAGCTTTAATTACCGGCATCACCGGACAGGATGGTGCTTATCTTGCTGAATTTTTACTAAAAAAAGGTTATGAGGTGCATGGCATTAAGAGGCGTTCGTCGCTATTTAATACCGACCGGATAGACCACCTATACCACGATCCGCATGAGCCAAACGTTAAGTTTAAACTGCACTACGGCGATTTAACAGATTCGACCAATTTGATCAGGCTGGTACAAGAAATTCAACCCGACGAAATTTATAACCTGGGCGCCATGTCGCACGTACAGGTAAGTTTTGAAACCCCCGAATACACCGCTAATGCCGATGGCATTGGTACTCTGCGTATATTAGAAGCAGTTAGACTATTAGGCTTAACTAAAAAAACCCGCGTTTACCAGGCTTCTACATCAGAGTTATACGGTTTGGTACAGGCTGTTCCGCAAAGCGAGACAACGCCTTTCTATCCGCGGTCGCCTTATGCGGTAGCTAAACTATATGGCTATTGGATCATTGTAAACTATCGCGAAGCTTATGATATGTATGCCTGTAACGGTATTTTATTTAACCATGAGAGCCCCATACGGGGCGAAACTTTCGTGACCCGTAAAATTACCCGTGCAGCTTCAAAAATTGCCCTGGGCCTGCAAAGCTGCCTTTATTTGGGTAACCTTTCTGCACAACGCGATTGGGGCCATGCCAAAGATTATGTTGAAGCCATGTGGCTGTTACTGCAGCAGGATAAAGCAGAAGATTATGTAATTGCTACCGGCGTAACTACAACAGTAAGGGAGTTTGTGAAATTGGCTTTTGGCGAATTAGGTATAACCATTGAGTTTAGCGGTAAGGATGAGAACGAACGCGGTGTCGTTATTGATGTCGACAAAGACCGGGTTAACGAACTGAATTTGGATCCGGAACAGCTTAAAATGGGGCAGACCGTAGTTAAGGTCGATCCTAAATATTTCAGGCCGACAGAGGTTGACCTGCTAATTGGCGACCCAACTAAAGCACAAACACAATTAAACTGGAAACCAAAATATGATCTGGCTGGTTTGGTTAAAGATATGATGGAATCTGATTTACACCTGGTTAAGAAAGATGATTATTTAAAAAAGGGTGGTTTCAAAACCATGAACTATTTTGAATAAACCACGTTCTTCACTAAATCTACTTACATGAAAAAAATCCTGAGCAGTGCAATATTGCTTTTAATATTTGTTAAGGTTGGTATGGCCCAGGCCACATACCAACCTTATTCATATCAGTTCTATCAAAAGTTTAATGAAGATCTGTACTCTACCAAAACCCGCCTGCATACTGCACTAAAGTCGTACATTATCGATACCTCGTTGCAACGTAAGTATGATTCATTAATGAATTATGGCGTTGATACCACAACGCATCATAGCTGGGTTTACCGCAAGCTTTTTAATGAGCATTTATTTGACGTAAAGACTAACGACTTTACCTTTTTTGCCGATTTTATGCCTGATCTGGTAATAGGCAAAGATTTTTCAGATCATAAAAATTTATGGACAAATACGCGTGCTTATCAATTAGGTGGTACCATTGGGAAGAATTTTTATTTCTACTCGAGCGGGTCCGAAAATCAGGCAGTTTTTCCTGAATATCTGAATACCTATATTAACCAGGTAGGTATTATACCCGGCAAAGCTTACGACCGCAGTTTTGGTAAAAAAACCAAGGATTGGTCTGATGTAAGCGCAATCGTATCTTATACGCCGGTTAAATATTTAAATGTTACCCTTGGGCATGACAAAACATTTATTGGCGATGGTTATCGCTCTGTATTGTTATCAGATTATGCGTCAAACTACCCATTCCTGAAACTAACTGCTAATCTGGGCAATGTGCGGTATATGGCTATGTGGGCTTATATGACTGAT
>DATCXS010000144.1:0-5108 GCA_036565645.1 Mucilaginibacter sp. | reverse complement strand
GGTGAGATTGATGTTGGTACAGGCGGGATCACCGAAGGTTTAAAAAACCGGATAGTTATGCCGGTGATGGAAAATAACCAGATGACGCGCCATGTAATTGGTCACGAGTTGGTGCATGCTTTTCAATATCACATCCTGCTGGGTCATGAAGATAATACCTACGAGAACATCAACAACCTGCCGTTATGGATGATCGAGGGTATGGCAGAGTATCTGTCGCTGGGTAAAAAAGATTCTTATACGGCTATGTGGATGCGCGATGCTTATTTGAATCATGATATCCCAACGGTTAAAGATTTAACCGAAAGCAACAAATATTTCCCTTACCGATACGGTGAGGCTTTCTGGAGTTTTATTGGGTCGACCTATGGCGATACCATCATCACTCCTTTCTTTAAAAACACGGCCCGGTTTGGTTTGGCCTACGGTATCAGGCGAACCTTTGGCTATGATGATAAAACTTTGTCGCAGCTTTGGAAAAACTCTATCGAAGCCACATATAAGCCTTTGCTGAAAGATACTGTACAAAAACCTGTAGGTCAGTTGGTTATCAGTGATAAAAATTCAGGTAAAATGAACATTGCGCCGGCAATTAGTCCGGATGGTAAATACCTGGCTTTCCTGTCCGAGAAAAATCTGTTTACTATCGACCTTTTTCTGGCGGATGCAAAGACGGGAACGGTTATCAAAAAACTAACCAGTAAAGTATCCAACTCTCATATTGACGAGTTTAACTTTATTGAATCAGCCGGTACCTGGTCGCCGGATAGTAAAAAGTTTGCGTTCAGCGTATTTGCCAAGGGCCGCAACCGCATGCTGGTGGTCGAGGTGCCAAGCGGACGCATACTGGAAGATATTTCAATGGGTAAGGTGGGGCAGTTCAGTAACCTTTCGTGGTCGCCTGATGGCAGCCAGATTGTGTTTCAGGGGCTGGCTGAAGGTCAGGGCGACTTATACCTGTATAACTTCAGCACCAAACAAGTCAGGCAGTTAACCAACGATAAATATTCCGACTACCAGCCAAGTTTTTCGAGAGACGGCAAGAAGATAGTTTTCTCAAGTGACAGAACTACGTATGACCAAACCACATCGCAGGATATTACGTTTGATCTGGCCGAATATGATCTGGGGAGCGGAAAGATAACCAACCTGCCTATATTTAATGGCGCTAATAACCTTAACGCACAATACTCGTCAGATGGTACGCAGATCTATTTTCTGTCAAATCGCGATGGTTTCCGCAACATGTACCGTTATACTATTGCAACCGGTAAAGTTGAACAGATGACCGATCTGTTTACAGGCATTTGCGGTATTACAGAGTTCTCGCCTGCGCTAAGCATATCTGCTCATAATGACATTGTTTATTCTTACTATCGTGCGCAGAAGTACTCGTTGTACAATGCAAAGGCATCTGAATTTACGCCTAAAACCGTTAGCGCATCAAACACCAACTTTGAAGCAGCTATGTTACCACCCACACGCGCTGTTGGTGTTGATCTGATCAACTCGAACCTTAACAATTACCTGGCATATCCTAAAATACCAAACGACTCTATCAAAACTCAGCCTTACAAGCCTAAGTTTAAGTTAGATTACCTGGCCAGCAGCGGCATTGGCGCTTCGGTAAGTTCGTACGGCACAGGTTTGGCCAGCGGTGTGCAGGGTGTGTTCAGTGATATTTTAGGCCGTAATCAGATCTATGCCGGCTTGGCCATTAACGGCGAAGTTTATGATTTTGGCGGACAAATTGTTTATATTAATCAAACCGGGCGGTGGAACTTTGGCGGTGGTTTATCGCATATCCCTTACCAGTTTGCTAATTACAACGTAGTTGCCACTACACATAATTTTGGCGGTAAGGTTATTCCGGTAACTGAAGAGCGCTACGATATTATTCGCATTTTTGAAGATCAGGCATCGTTGTTCACCTCCTACCCGCTTTCAAAATCAACCCGTGTTGAGTTTGGTGGCGGTGCGTCGCAATATTATTACCGTGTAGACCGCTACAGTACTTTATATGATACCCTGGGTAATGTGCTTAATTATTCAAAAGACCATATATCCAATTCAAATTATAATACCGACCCGCTGAACGGTGGTACACAGCTAAAGCCATTTACAGTTTTCCAGGCAAATACTGCTTTGGTGGGCGATAATTCTTTCTTTGGTGTGGCTTCGCCGCTTAACGGCTACCGTTACCGCTTAGAGGCCGAATATGATTTTGGCACCTACCAATTCTTCGCACCGACTATTGACATCCGCAAATATCTACGGGTTAACCCTATTACTTTTGCAGCGCGTTTATATGGTTACGGCCGGTTTGGTAATTCGGATGGCTTATACCCGCTTTATATAGGCTATCCGTTCCTGATAAGGGGTTATGAGGCACAGACATTTTATAATGGCAACGGCAAACCAAGCAATGGCTTTACAATAGATCAACTATCAGGCACCCGCACGGCTATTGCTAACTTTGAGGTACGTTTACCATTTAGCGGCCCTGAAAAATTATCAGCGGTAAAATCTAAATTCTTATTTTCGGAATTGAACTTTTTCTTTGACGCCGGCCTGGCCTGGAACTCGGGTAATGAGGTTAAATTCCAGATGGCGCCCGACAGGATTGGCACTGATGCAAATGGTAACGGTATTTACAATACCAATCAGCATGTACCGGCTTTAAGTACAGGTTTATCGCTGCGCGTAAACATCTTCGGTTATTTTGTACTGGAGCCTTACCTGGCCGTTCCGTTTAACCGTAATGACGTTAACAAGCCCGTATTCGGCTTAGGATTTACTCCGGGATGGTAATTTAAACATAACACAGTCTTGACGGTTATATAAGCAATGAAGAAACTGGTTTTCACTATAGGATTATTATTGGGCTCGTTAAGTTTATTTGCCCAGGTTAATGACGTCGATTCGGCCCGCCAAACAGCTAACAATATCCAACCCACATTAAAAAATAATGAAGGCTCCAAAATGCTGCCTACAGATGACGCGACGACAAACATCTACAATTCGCCTGAGTTTTGGAGTTTTTACCGGGCCATCAAGTTTGCCAATTTGAGCGAGACTATCCGCAGCCGTGGGCCGCTAACTGTATTTGCGCCCGACAACGATGCCTTTGCAAAAATGCCGCCGGGTAAAATGGATTCGCTTTTAGACGTTAAGCGGCGGCCAGATCTGATTGCGATGGTTACTTACCACGTTATCCCGGGGTTATTAAAAGCAAAAGATATTATACACGAAATAAATGCCCATAATGGTACAGCCACCTTCACTACCTTAACAGGCAATAAGCTAATGGCGAAACTGGATTCAAACCGGAATATTGTGTTGATTGATGAGAATGGCGGGCAAAGTGTGATCAGTAAATTTGATATCCCTCAAAATAACGGCGTAATTCATATAATAACTGCCGTGCTTATGCCTAAGTTTAAAGATATATAAAGCTACTTTGGCTTGACAAACCGTTAAAACCGTATTTACGTAGGTTAGGTTATAACTCTAAATACCAGCAAAATGAAAAGATCGGTTTTAGCAATAGCTATACTATTTGCAGTTACTGCAATTGGATGTCAAAACACCAACGGACAACAGAATAATAAAAGATTAAGTAAACCGGCAGCCGAATGGAAAAAAATGCTTAGTCCGGCTGCTTATCATATTATGGTTGAGAGCGGTACCGAGCCGCCTTTTCATAACGCATATTACAATAATCATCAAAAAGGTATATATGTCAGCGCAGCTACCGGCGATGTATTGTTTTCGTCGGAAGATAAATATGACAGCGGAACCGGCTGGCCAAGCTTTGTAAAGCCGGTTGACATGAAAAAGATAAAAATTGTACAAGACAATAGCTTTGGCACAACGCGCGATGAAGTAATTGAGCGCAGCACCGGCTTACACCTGGGCCATGTATTTGATGATGGCCCTGCAGACAGAGGAGGTAAAAGATATTGCATGAACTCGGGTGCGCTTAAATTTATCAAACAATAACAACGCTACGACGATTATTGATTGACGGACGCAATTGTGTTTTGTTACGCAGCCCGCTTTCATAGTTAAGGCCGATGGTCAGATCGATCCAATTAGGATTTACAGGTCTGATCATTCTTTCTTTTTGCGGCCTGGTATAAGTGCTCACGGTTTTAAAACGCTCCATTGCCAACTCTTCAGAATTGATCTCTTCAAAATAAACCAAACGGTTTAACTGTTTGGCGCTGTCGAAAAATAAAGTAGGCATTTCTTCATAAAACTTTACAGTTTTTAACAGATCTGAACAAAGGCCAACATGTAAATTATTGCGGTTCCTGTCGGTGATGATATAAATAAAGCGTTTCATTTGATAATAAAATTTGCTGTTTTAAAAATAATTACTAATTTTATGAGCATAAAAATACTAACAATTTTAGTAAATGCAAATTTTATGACAAAAATTTCATCAAATATTAAATTCTTAAGGAAAAGCAAGGGTTTAACACAGCAACAGTTTGCTGATCAGGTAGGTATAAAAAGATCACTGGTGGGTGCTTATGAAGAAGAAAGAGCCGAGCCTAAATATGATTTACTAAAAAAAATAGCAAATTTCTTTGACGTTACCGTTGATGATTTCATTAATGAGACGATTGACGAAAAATTTTTAGCAAAACCAAAAGCCAATGCCGGTGGCTTGCGCGTATTAAGCATATCAGTAGATAAAGAGGATAACGAAAATATTGAAATGGTACCATTGAAAGCCAGCGCAGGCTACATGAATGGTTATGCCGATCCTGAATATGTTGCGCAGTTACCCAAGTTATATCTGCCTATGTTTAAGCAGGGCACCTACCGCGGCTTTGAAATTAAAGGCGACTCGATGTTACCGCTGGTTTCGGGTACTACTATTATAGGCGAATATGTTGAGAACTGGGGCGATATTAAGGCCAACGAAACTTATATCGTCGTCTCAAAAAATGATGGCGTGGTTTACAAACGTATCGGCAATAAATTTAAGGACAACAAAAAGTTGAAACTGGTATCAGATAACCCTGTTTATGACCCCTATGAAATTAATGGCGAGGACGTTTTAGAAGTTTGGAAAGCTAAGGCTTATATATCTACTC
>DATCXS010000279.1:0-3710 GCA_036565645.1 Mucilaginibacter sp. | reverse complement strand
GGCGGTTACAGATCTGTAGAGAAGGCGTTGAAACAAATGACACCCGATGAAGTGGTGGAAGAGGTGAAGAAGTCGGGTTTGCGCGGCCGTGGCGGCGCTGGTTTCCCCACAGGTATGAAATGGAGCTTCCTGGCTAAGCCCGAGGGCATTCCGCGTTACCTGGTTTGTAATGGCGACGAGTCTGAACCGGGTACTTTCAAGGACCGTTTCCTGATGACCTATATCCCTCACTTATTAATTGAGGGTATGATTACCAGCAGCTATGCTTTAGGCGCCAATACCTCATACATCTATGTACGGGGCGAAATGATGCCGCAGATCCGCATCCTTGAAAAAGCTATTGCCGAAGCCAAAGCAAACGGTTTCCTGGGTAGAAATATTTTAGGCAGTGGTTACGACCTGGAACTGTATGTACAACCGGGTGGTGGTGCTTACATCTGCGGCGAAGAAACTGCTTTATTGGAATCACTGGAAGGTAAACGCGGTAATCCGCGCATTAAGCCACCTTTCCCGGCTATTGCCGGTTTGTACGGCTGCCCTACGGTGGTAAACAATGTTGAATCAATTGCAGCTGTTGTGCCTATTGTAAATGATGGGGGTGAGGAATATGCGAAGTTAGGTATCGGCCGTAGTACAGGTACTAAACTGATATCTGCAGGCGGTAACCTGGTTAAACCGGGTGTTTACGAGATTGATCTTGGCCTGCCGGTTGAAGAATTTTTATATAGTGATGAGTATTGCGGCGGTATTGCCAACGGCAAACGCCTGAAAGCAGTTGTTGCGGGTGGTTCGTCAGTGCCAATTTTGCCGGCCAACCTGTTCCTGAAAACTATTAACGGCGAGGGCCGCCTGATGAGCTATGAGTCGCTGTCAGACGGTGGTTTTGTGAGCGGTTCGATGATGGGATCGGGTGGTTTTATAGCGTTTGACGAAGATCAGTGTATCGTAAGAAATACCTGGAACTTCGCCCGTTTTTACCACCACGAAAGCTGCGGGCAATGTTCGCCTTGCCGTGAAGGTACCGGCTGGATGGAAAAAGTATTGCACCGCTTAGAGCATGGCCACGGCAGCATGAGCGATATGGACCTGCTGGTTGATGTAGCTAAGAAGATAGAAGGTAATACCATCTGCCCATTAGGCGACGCAGCAGCATGGCCGGTAGCCAGCGCCATACGCCATTTCCGCGATGAGTTTGAATGGCATGTATCGCATGCCGGTGAAGCGGTAAGCAGAAATTATGGTTTAGCTCATTATGCTGATCCATTGCCAAAGCCTGAGCCGAAAGCAGAGGCGACGGCGTGATAAGTAAAAAGTAAAAATTCAAAATAGGCGCTTTGGGTGAAAAACCTTTCGATATAAAACATAGATGCTACCAGTTCTCGAAAGAGATAGTTCAGTTTATATCGACAGCAAAATATAATAGAATTTACTTTTCAATTTTTGATCAGTTATTAAGAAGTGCAACCTCAATAGGGGCGAACATTGTTGAAGCGAAAGCAGGTAGTTCGGTAAAAGATTTTAAGAACTTTTATTCGATAGCCTTAAAGTCATCGAATGAAACAAAATATTGGCTTTGTTTAATCAGAGATACGATACTGACAAACGAGAAAGAAGCCTTAAATGAATTAATAAGTGAAGCAGATGAATTGTCGAAAATCATTGCTTCAATAGTAATTAACGTACAAAGAGGATAGTCTTGAATTCATCAGTTTTTGACTTTTGAATTTTTAATTTTGGCTTATAATGAAAGTTACAATAGACGGAATATCAGTAGAAGTACCGGACGGAACCACCATCTTAAATGCCGCAAGGATAATAGGTGGTGATATTGTGCCGCCCGCTATGTGCTATTATTCTAAACTGCAAGGTAGTGGTGGTAAATGCCGCACCTGTTTGGTAAAGGTTAGCAAAGGTTCTGAAAAAGATCCGCGCCCTATGCCTAAGCTGGTTGCGTCTTGCCGTACCAACGTGATGGACGGAATGGAAGTGCAAAATCTCACCTCGCCAGAGGTGATTGAGGCACGTAAAGGTGTAGTAGAGATGTTGCTGATTAATCACCCGCTTGATTGCCCTATTTGCGATCAGGCAGGCGAGTGCCAATTACAGGATCTGGGCTTTGAACACGGTGCCGTTAAAACCCGTTATGAGTTTGACCGCCGTACATTTAATAAGATCGACATAGGCGATAAGATACAGCTGCACATGACCCGTTGCATCTTGTGCTATCGTTGCGTGTTCGTTGCAGATCAGATCACCGATCATCGCATCCACGGTATCTTGAACCGCGGCGATCATTCAGAAATATCGACTTATATTCAGGCTGCTGTTGATAATGACTTCTCGGGAAACGTTATTGACGTTTGCCCGGTAGGTGCTTTGACCGACAAAACCTTCCGCTTTAAAAACCGTGTTTGGTTTACTAAACCGGTTGAGGCTCACCGCGATTGCGACCACGAGAAATGTAACGGTAAGGTGACCTTATGGTACAAAGGAGATGATGTGTTACGTGTTACAGCACGTAAAGATCAGTATGGCGAGGTTGAAGAATTTATCTGCAATGCCTGTCGCTTTGATAAAAAGAAAACTGCCGATTGGGTAATTGACGGTCCCCGCAAAGTATCGCATCATTCGGTTATCAGCTCAAATCATTATGATTTTACGCCGCTGCCGGTAGTGAAAACCAACCCTGTTTTGCAGGAGGCTAATAAAGAACAATTTGAACGCGAAACACGCTTATAATGGAATTAGCAGACATCATAATTAAATTTATATTGGTGATCATCATCTTCGCCATAAGCCTGGTGATAGCCATGTATTCTACTTATGCCGAGCGTAAATTTGCGGCATTTTTTCAGGATCGTGTAGGCCCTAACCGCGCCGGCCCGTGGGGTATACTACAACCTTTGGCCGATGGTGGTAAAATGTTTTTGAAAGAAGAGATCATCCCCACTAATTCAAATGGGTTCCTGTTCATCGTTGGCCCGTCGCTGGCTATCATGACAGCTTGTATCGGTTCGGCCGTTATTCCGTGGGGGCAGAAACTGATTATCGGTAGCCACGTTGTTGACCTTCAGGTTGCCGATATCAACGTTGGGATCCTGTACATTTTTGGGGTAGTATCGCTGGGTGTTTACGGCATCATGATTGGTGGCTGGGCATCAAACAACAAATACTCTTTGCTGGGCGCTATCCGCGCAGCTTCTCAAAACATCAGCTATGAAATTTCAATGGGCCTGTCAATCATCGCCCTATTGCTGGTAACAGGTACTCTGAGCTTACGCCAGATAGCCGAGCAGCAGCATGGTTTTTGGGCCAACGGCTGGTTTACCTGGAACTTTTTTAAACAGCCTTTGGGCTTCCTGTTATTCATTGTGTGCGCTTTTGCCGAAACCAACCGGTCACCGTTCGACTTACCTGAGTGCGAGACCGAGCTGGTAGGTGGTTATCATACCGAATATTCATCAATGAAACTGGGCTTTTATCTGTTTGCCGAGTATATCAACATGTTCATTTCATCGGCTGTGATGGCTACGCTTTACTTTGGCGGTTATAACTTTCCGTTTATGGATTTGATCCACTCGCCAAACCTGGTAGCTATTATAGGCGTGGTGGCCCTGTTTGTGAAGATATTTTTCTTCATATTCTTTTTTATGTGGGTGCGCTGGACAATCCCGCGTTTCCGTTATGACCAACTGATGGACCTGGGCTGG
>DATCXS010000275.1:0-8173 GCA_036565645.1 Mucilaginibacter sp. | reverse complement strand
CACATTCAGGATCAGGTTACCACCATTAGCTACCGAGGTGATTAGCAGATCAAGCAATTGGCGATGTGTTTTCCAGGTATTCTCGTCGCGGTAGTATCCCCACGAGCCTGAAAAAGTTTGACAGGTTTCCCAGGTATGGCCACGGTATTTTTCCAACTCTTTCGGGCTAACCTGCTCAGGTGTCTCAAAGTCGGCGCCGTCTTTATATTCTTCCAAGTTCAGGCGGTTATCAATAATAATACCCGGCTGCAGCTTTCTGATCATCTTTACCAGTTCTACAGCGCCCCAGTCGTCAGCGCCCTTGCCGCGCATTTTGTCTTTTTTGTTAGGGAAAGAAAAGTCGAGCCAAAGGATATCGATCTTACCGTACTTGGTCAGCAGTTCGGTGATCTGGTTACGTATGTACTGGCGATATTTGGCCATGTCGCGACCTTTGTTCAGTTCGGCATAATGTTCCTTGCTTTTATCTTTTTGCATCAGTGGGTGGATGTCATCCATGGTATAGTCAGGATGGTGCCAATCCAATAGCGAATAGTAGAAACCAACCTTTAAGCCCTGCGCCCGGAAAGCATTAACATACTCTTTTACCAGATCTCGCCTGGCCTGAGTGTTGGTTGCTTTATAATCGGTATATTTTGAATCGAACAAACAGAAGCCCTCATGATGCTTGGTGGTTAGCACCGCATATTTCATACCGGCTGCCTTTGCCTCTTTTGCCCATTTGGCAGGGTCGAACAGGTCTGGATTGAACTGGTCAAAATACTTTTGATACTGTTCATTGGTCATCGCCTCGTTATGCTTTACCCACTCATGACGTGCGGCGCCCGAGTAAAGCCCCCAGTGAATAAACATGCCGAAACGGGCATCTGTCCACCAGGCCATGCGCTGTTGTTTTTGCGCATCGGTTTCAGTGCCGATTTTTTTCTGCGCCCTGACGGCCGAAAAACAAAGCATCGCGATAAATAATGCCGGTAATAGTTTTGATCTTCTCATGATGTGTTTGGTTTGATGATCTGCCACTTGTTGTATGGTTTGGTTATAATTCGGTAATACCAAAGAAAGCAGAATAAGCGTTTAAAAAAATTTACGTTATTGTCTAATTAATCAATTATTTTGGCATATTTTGAATAGAATACCTATTATTAAGAATAAATTAGATAATATTAAACCCCAATGAAACCGCAATTACTCAAAGTATCTAATGACCTGGTGCACTCGTTCAGTTCGAGGCAGGACAAGGTGCCTTATGTAAATAACCACTGGCACTACCACCCCGAGGTGGAGCTGATCTACTTTAAACAGGGAAATGGCACACGCTTTATTGGCGACAGCATACAGCATTTCCAGTCGGGCGATGTGTTTTTGCTTGGGACCAATTTGCCGCATTACTGGCGCTTTGATAACATATATTTTGAGGACGAGGCAAACAACCATGCTGATGTAAGTGTGGTACACTTTAATGAGAATTTTTGGGGCGACTGCTTCCTGCAGTTACCGGAGAACACCATCATCCGTAATATATTAGAGCGATCAAAACACGGCATCAAAATAAATGGAGACGATCGCCTGCAACTGGGTAAACTGATAGAAGCCACCGTAAAAGCAGAGGGTCCGCAAAAGATCATGCTGTTAATGGAAGCGCTGATGCGCATAGGCGGCGCCAGACAAAATGAAGTAATATCATCCATAGGCTCGCGGGTTGATTTTACGACGTCAGAAAATGACCGTATCAATGCCATTTACAACTACTCGATAGCCAACTTTAAGCGCAAGATACAGATCGATGAAATGGCCGAGGTAGCCAACATCAGCCCTAATTCGTTTTGCCGGTATTTTAAATCGCGCACCAGCAAAACCTATTTACAGTTTATCAATGAGATCCGCGTTGGCCACGCTTGCAAGCTGCTTATAGAAAACAAAATGAACCTGAAGCAGATCTGTTACGAAAGCGGTTTTCATAACTTCACCAGCTTTCATAAATATTTTAAAAGCATAACGGGTAAAAGCCCGCTGGTTTATCAGAAAACGGTGTTTAAATAGCCAGTGTCCTATTTTTTTTTCTCCAGTTCTTCTTGTTCGTTTTTTACCTGCAGGCGTTCCAGGTTTACATCTACTTTTATCAGCGCAAAAACGGCCATATATACGTTAGCTATCCACACTATCGAAAACCCGGCCAATACATACCCTCGCCAATCGTCCAGCAATAGCTTATATCCCGTTAGGATCAACATCAATATGGTTACATAGTGGCTAAAGCAATACTCGCAGGTAAACAGGTAAAAAAACTTACGTTTGATTAAGCTGCCCCTTCCTTTACTTTGCCTGATGCAAAAGTCGCGCGGCTCACGAAACACTTCCTCGTGTGTAACCGTCCATGCAATGCAGGCTACGGGTATAGCAATCAAAAAAAGCCAGGCCACCTGGGTTGATAAAGGCATCATACAATTAGTTTATCCTTTTTATTACAAATTTAGTGCGCTAAAAGTTTTCGAGTGATAGTATTCAGACAGACGATCATGCTTGTAGTCTGAAGCTATGATAATCTGAATACTATCAGCGTGCGAAGGCTTATTTGTTTAAGAATTATAAACTTTATAAAAAACGCGCTGTTGAAATAGTAACTAAATTATCTGTTATGGAAACTAAAAAGCATGCAGAAAGCAGCACGACAAAAACTGACACCAACAGACAAGAGCGTATACATAAGAAAGCCAAAAGCGCCGCGACAATGGAGAGCAGCATAGCTGCCGAACTAAAAAACCGCGAACACGGCGGCGAAAAACCGGCGAGATGAGTTAGGACTTTGTGAGGTTGAACTTGTCGCCGGGGGACTCACCCCAACATCGCTTCGCTCGTTGACCCTCTTCCGCAAGCGAAAAAGAGGGTTGTAGAGCACACAATAAATACCCTCCCGCCTACCAGGTAAGGGATCGTACGCATCCTTGCTTCTCACTTTCCGTCGAAGGCGAGGTGGTCCAGCGAAGCGTAGACCGGGTGAGTCCCCCGCCAAGCAAAAGGAACCGCCCGGTTAAGCGTCTACGCTTAACCGAATTATAAAGCAAGTGTCCACACTTGCGAGATTGGCACCGCGCCATGAGCGTAGACGCTTGAACAGGCGGGGGGCGAGAGGATAAAGTATTTCAATATTCTATATTCAACATTCAATATTCGATATTTAAACACATGGCCACTGCCCAGGAAACAGACACTGCCCCTACCTACTGGCTCACGCGCTTTGTGCTGCTCCGCTTGTTGGGCGTAGTGTATGCAGTTGCTTTTTGGGTGGCAATAAATCAGTTAATTCCTTTAATCGGCGAACATGGCCTGTTGCCACTGGATAATTTTCTGGACGCTGTTCGCCGGTCGTATGGTTCAACAAGTGCCGGATTCTTTAAGCTGCCTTCTTTATTTTGGTTCTGGCATTCGGATATCGCTTTGCAAACTGTCGCCTGGTCTGGATTCATAATTTCAATGGTAGTAGTGGCCGGTTTTGCCAATGCGCCAATGCTGGGCATACTTTGGTTTTTGTATCTGTCGATAGTGCATGCCGGACAGGATTGGTACGGCTATGGTTGGGAGATCCAATTAACCGAAACAGGTTTCCTGGCGATATTTCTTTGTCCGCTGCTGGACATGCGGCCATTTTCAAAGCGACCGCCGCCTTTGGCAATCATTATTTTATTCCGCTGGCTCACGTGGCGCATTATGGTTGGTGCCGGGATGATCAAGTATCGCGGCGATAAGATCTGGCGCAATGCTACGGCGCTTTACTATTATTTTGAGACGCAGCCCATCCCTGGTCCGCTAACGCGATGGTTTCATTTTTTACCGCGGATATTATTGAAGCTTGGTGTATGGTTTAACTGGCTGGCCGAGTTGATAGCCCCTTTCTTTGTCTTTTGGCCGCGCATAGGCAGGCACATTGCCGGGGTCATCATTGTGCTGCTGCAGGTGTTTATCATCTTAAGTGGTAACCTGTCTTTCCTCAACTGGCTTACCATTATACCGGCGTTGGCTTGTTTTGACGATGGCTTTTGGGCCGCTGTACTGCCCAAAAAACTGAGTGCAAAGGCCCGCGCGGCGGCCCAACACGCCGAAGAATCAAAACCGATGGTTATTACCAGCTGGGTAATTGCGGGTATTGTCGGCATTCTGAGTATTCAGCCGCTTTATAACATTCTGTCGCCTAACCAGGCCATGAACCGTTCGTTCGAACCTTTTGAACTGGTGAATACTTACGGCGCTTTCGGCAGTGTGGGGTTGGAAAGGTATAATGTAATTTTTGAGGCGACGATGGATGATACCACCGGTAATAAAGCTAATTGGAAACCCTATTTATACAAAGGCTTGCCGGTAGAACTGAATAAACGCCCGCCGCAGGTGGCGCCATATCAGTTGCGGCTCGACTGGCAGATGTGGTTTGCCGCTATGGGTACGGCAGAGCAGTATCCATGGACTTACAATTTAGCCTGGAAACTTTTACATCATGATGCGGCGGCCTTGAGTCTGTTTGCCGCTGATCCCTTTCCCGGCAAGGCGCCGCGGTATATCAGGGCCGCTATTTACAAGTACAAATTTGCCAAACCCGGCAACCCGCAGGGCCTGTACTGGACGCGCGAGTTGCTGGGCGGCTGGATGCCGGTATTATCAAAAGATGATCCACGGCTCATCCGGTTTCTTCGGTATGAAGGTTGGATAAAATAGCTTATTTCGATACGTGATCGGCAACAGCTTTTACCGTCCTCTTTGATACACCGGCTTTTTTGCTGATAAAAGCTGACGCAATGTTCTTAAACTCGTCTTTCAGGCTGTGGCTTATTTTGTCGATGGTCTCACTTACCGAGTCTGATATTTTATTGCGGGTGTTGTTACCGCTGTCGGTTAAATATAAGTAAGCTATGGCACCCGCAGCTGCTGCGCCTGTTACGCCTAAGGCTATCAGGGCTGTATTATTCTGTTTTTTAAATGGATTTTTCATAGTAGTGTATTTTAAAGTTTAACATCAGTGCGCTGTTTTGGTTTCTGTTTTTATTACACAATCTGATCAAAAGCTTATTCTACTTGTTTCACTTTTTTAAGCAGAACAAACAAGCATTATTTCTAAAACAATTAAACGCCCCGATCATTTTAATTATTACTATGAAAAAGCAAACCACACCCAATGAACCCGACGAAAGACCGGTAGATCCGCAACGCCCCGAAATACAACAACCCCACGACCCGCACGAACCTGACATCCCCCAAAGAGAAGTACAGGAAGTGCCGCAAGAACTGCCGCCACAACCATCAAGGCCGCAAGAAATAGGTTAAAATTTAATACCCGGTTCAACCTACTATAATCACATCTAATCTACGAACCAACGGGTAAGTTGGCAATCGAATCGATATTGCAGCTGTTAAGCCACCCATGCACGCTGGCTATGGATTATTAAAAACTACGCTTTCAGATAATTAAAGATGATTTAATCCAGGTCAAACACTTTATTCATGACTTTTAAGTCATTTTTTTAAATGATAAAAATTTTAATTCAACATCTTAACTTGTCAGATAATGACTTATAAGTCATTATCTGACAATCCACTCTTTCAACTAATGTAATATTCTGTTTACATTAGTACTACCAATTGCCAGATAGCCTGTATCTGATTCGCTCTTTATCAGGCGAATACCCTTGTTTATGATGGCTATTGCAATCGGCAGATTGCTATTGAGTTTAATCAAGCTGTTAACCTGAGCTATGATAAAAAGATCTACCTTAACCTTTGTCACATGCGGGCTTCTTTTCGCAGCCCTTTTAGTTGCCTTTATCCGGCGGGACGACGTTCCGCTGGATAAACTGGTAACCAACCTGGAACGCTGGACAGACAGCATCCCGCAGGAAAAGGTTTACCTGCACATGGACAAACCCTATTATGCCCTGGGCGACACGATCTGGTTTAAAGGATACCTGACCATTGGTTCGCGGCATCAGTTGTCAGCTTTGAGCGGAGCAGTTTATGTGGAGCTGATAAACGAAAAAGATACACTGCTGCAACAGCTTAAACTACCCGTAACCTCAGGCATGGTGATGGGTGATTTTATACTGAAGGATGATTATCACCAGGGCAGCTATCGTATCCGCGCTTATACACAGTGGATGCGCAATGCAGGCCAAGAATATTTTTATGATCATACCTTTTTAGTGGGCGATATAGCCGGTGGCGACATCGTAGCTAAAGCCGACTTTAGTTACCGGGATAATAAAGGCAAGCAGGCCCTTACGGCCCTGCTGAATTATACTAACGACCAGGGCAAGGCTTTGGGTGAAAAAGATGTACGCTATGAGATCTGGGTGAACCGTAAACCGCTTTGGCAGCAAAACAGCAAAACGGATGCGCTGGGCAATCTGAAGATCATCATTCCTGATGGCCTTAAGCAGCATCCTGAGGCAGCGTATATCCATACTATTCTACAAGGTGTCGATAAATACCCTGTCATCCGCGATTTTCCTATCAAGGCAGGATTTTCGCAAAGTGATGTGCAGTTTTTTCCAGAAAGCGGTAGTTTGGTTAATGGTATAACTTCGCGAGTGGCGTTCAAAGCGGTTGGTATTGATGGCCTGGGAATCAACATCAAAGGCAGCGTCACCGACAACGAGAACAAGGAAGTGGCTAAAATTGAAACTCTTCATGCGGGTATGGGTAGCTTTTTACTGACACCTGTTGCAGGCAAGTCGTATACCGCCAATGTTACGTTTGAAGATGGCAGTACCAAAACCATTATGCTACCCGCGCCTACAGACCAAGGCTATGTACTTGCCGTTTATCAGCCCAACAAAGACAGTATTTTGGTAAGGATCCATACTCCGGCTAACTTGTTACAAAGTAATCTGAACCTTATAGTTCATAGTAATGGCGAGGTGCTGTTTTCATCGGCCGTTAAAGTAGAAAAGCCAATCACTTCCATCTGGTTACAGAAGAAGGGCTTCCCTACCGGTATTGCCCAGTTTACGTTATTCAGCAGTACCGGCGAGCCTTTGAATGAGCGTATCGCTTTTATCCGGAGTAATGATATGATGTCATTGGATATTAAAACGGCTAAAGCCAGCTATAACAGCAAAGAACGCCTGGAGGTAAAACTGGTGGCTAAAGACGGGCAGGGTAAACCTACTTTTGGTAATTTCTCCGTCTCGGTGATTGATGAAAGCAGGGTACCTTTTGATGAAAATAAGGAAAGCACTATTTTTTCAAATCTGCTATTAACTTCTGATTTAAAAGGTTATGTCGAACAGCCTAATTATTATTTTGCCCAAACTGGCGAGGCAGTAGACAAAGCCCTGGATAACCTGATGCTGACACAGGGCTATCGCCACTTTGCCTGGAAAGAACTTGATACTACAATAAATACAAAGCCACAGTTTCCGGTTGAAGGCTTAGGAACCGTTATATCGGGCAGGGTGGTTACTTTGAATAACAACCCTAAACCGGTAGCTGGATCCAATATCAGCCTGGTGGCTTTAAGGGCCAAGGTGATGAAATCGGTTACGACCGATACCGCAGGCCGGTTTAAGTTTGAACCCATGTTTGTTACCGACAGCATTAAGTTTTCGCTGCAGGCCCGTACTACTAAAGGCGGCAATAAGGTTAAGCTGATATTAGATAGCATCCCTGGAATAAAAATCAGCCCCAACCCTAACCTGGCCGATGTCAGCCTGAATATCCATAGCACTTTGCAGCAGTATTTAGATAATGGCAAAAAAGAGGATGAAACTTATGAAAAGCTGGGGATGTTGGATAAGGTACACCGGCTAAAAGAGGTAAAGATAAGAGCGCAAAAACCTGACCCGCTAAAAGACTATGCTTACCAATGGGCGCCAATGTTACCTGAAGGAAAAGCCGATCAGGTAATTTACCCAAAAAACCTTGAAAACGCAGCTTTATTAGGTATGGCGTTACAACAGATGGTACATAAAGTGATTTTTACAGCATATGATGGAGCGCCTATGTACCCTCATATTCCCAAATTTAAACACCTTGTCCCTATGACAACCTTTTTAAATGGCAGGGAACTGAAAAGCGACGAAGCTGCAGCTATGTTTGATGGCTCGCAACTAGATCCTGCTGATGTTATCAGAGTGGATATATTTGGCTTTAACTTTTACCTCTATACTAAACCCGAGAGCAAAAGAAGAAT
>DATCXS010000086.1:0-5829 GCA_036565645.1 Mucilaginibacter sp. | reverse complement strand
AGCCGCAAATGGGTAGACTTTGGTTTATCTCTAAAAGGCGAATGGGACTATAAGAATTTTCTGTTTAATGTTAAGTTGCAGCAAATTAAGTCATTAAATTATGAGTGGATATTAAAGGACTATACGGCAAATGAATATTATATCCCTCATAACACAGCCTTTAATTTTCATGGCGAATTAGGTATTACGTATAGGTTTTAACTAACATGGTAAACATATCGCACAGCTACCACAACCTATGGGTTTTAACAATGCCAGGCATTACTGCCCGGAGTTAGGTTGTATGTTCAGATTCTGAGTCTTTTCTTTCAATTAAAAGATACGAACAAAACAGCAGCTCTGCTATTAATATGCCGGTAGGGATAGCTATATAATATTTAAACTTATTTTTCTTTAACGGCAACTCAGGTTCATCAACTATCTGTACTGTTGGTGTTTCTTGAGCAAGCATGGTCTTGCTGGCTTCAAGGTTTTTAACTGTTTCGGCATAAACAGACGAAAGTAAGGTTTTGTCACGCTGCTTTACCTCAATATCGGCATTTGCTTCAGAGTAAGCCGGATTTAAATCAATGACATTTTGATCAGCTGCTGCAGATGCGTAAGTTTTGCGGTTAAGAATGCGCCCAACGCTATCGGCAATATGCTGAAGCCTTCCGATATTGTCTCTTAACCTTTTGGTTTTAGTAGAGATAAAGAAGTTAGTCGACTGATCTATCATTCTTCTGCAAAATAGCTGTGCCAGTCTTTCGTCTTTCATAGTGGCATTTACCTCAAAAAAGCTCAATTTCTTGTCTGTCTTGGTTATGCCAAAATCGTTATCCAATATTAACTCAACCATTTCATGCAGCAAGCTGTCCTGTAGTCGTGTTGCGTTTATGCCATTTAATGGGAACCTGACAATTTTGCCGTCCGGGCTATATTTACGCCATTTTTTATTAAGTTTATAAGCCGCGGCATATTTGTCAGCAAGTGTCTGCGTAGTATCATAAGCGGTTAATAACGTTTTTCGCATTAGCTTCCGGCTTTTTATCAGTTCTTCAACATTATCGCCGGCTAATACGCCGCTGGCGCCACTTAAACTGTTTAAGTCCAACCCGGCTAATCCCGCAAGGGCCGATAAGCCACCACCACCGCCTATTGATTTTGAGTCGTCTACCACAAAGGTTAAGCGGGCAGTATAAGTAGGCGATTTATACCAGGCTGCAAACGCACCTGCTATGCCCCCTATAATCAAGGTTATAGCCAACCCTTTCTTAAATCCTAAAAGATATTTTAAATCACCAATTCTTTGGATTAAAAGCTTTTTAAGCGAAAATTCAGGCTCGTAAGGATATGATGTGTTTTGCTGGTCCATGTTATTTATGCAGAATAGCTATAATACTTACTATTGCGGTTAATGCAGTGGCTATTCCTCCGATATCTCCTATGCCTATTTTAAACCTTGAATCGACTTGCTTTTCTGGAACCACAATGCGGCTGCCTGGTTTTACCTGCGGGTAAACCCTGAAAAAAAGGAAATGTTTGACCGGCTGATTCAACCCATCAGGATATTGAATGTATGCGCCTTTTAGCCGGGCATTTTGAGTAGTACCGGCTGCGGCATTAATATAATATTTAAAGTGTTTGCCTTTGTAAGTTATGTATTGCGGATTATTAACGGCTCCGGCAACTTCAACATAAGATATAACACGGGGCACATACACACTATCACCAGGCAGAAGGATCATTTTACTCCGCTCGGATGCAGAAAGACGGCGGTTTGCTGAAAGATCAAGATTTACCCTGACACCCTCCCTATAAATTTGTGTGTTTTCAAGCGAACCGTATGGCGTTACTCCTCCGGCTCTTGCCAAAAACTCAAGCGCAGTTTCATCACGTTTTTGTACCGGGTAGCTGCCCGGGAATGCTACTTCACCTTTTACGATAACGTTACCTAAAGAACGATAATTAACCAAACGCGGCACATTGATAATATCCATAGGTTCAAGCTCAACGTTTTGGTTGGCCTCATTGGTCATATCAACCGTAAATGTGCGTACCAATTGGTTAGCAACGCTATCAGATTTATTATTGATTATGCGCGATATTTCAACATGGTGTTGAGCCGCCTCATCAGCAAAGCCGCCCGCCATAGCTATCGCGTCGCCTAATTTCAAGTTATTGCGATATACAAAAGTAACCGGGCTTTTTACATAGCCGCTTACGGTAACACTTTGTGTCGAAACAAATAAAGTGCGATCAAGAATAACCACCGAGTCTTCACGTAAAAGCGGAACATCATTTTTGCCGGAAATTATATCACTTGGTTTAAATGAGATAATTTGTTTTTCAAGATTTGGAAGCGTTCTGCTTATATAGCCGCGTTCCATATATGCTTCGGGTTTTAAGCCTTCAGCATCTTTTAATAGTTGCCCCAAAGTATAACCGGCCTTTAGTTCATAGGCTCCCTGCCGATAGACAGCGCCGCCCAACACAATCCTATTGGTGTACCTGTTAACTACTGCACCAATAGTAATCATATCGCCATTGTGCGGCACGTAGTTGGAAAACAGGTTTGCCGGGACGTCCTTTACCTCATGTTGCAAATCATTTATTTGATCAACCTTGGCTACTCCTTTATAGGCTAATTCGGTAAAACCCCCGGCATATTTAATCAGATCTTCTAAAGTTTCGTTATCCTTCAGTTCAAACAGATAAGGGCTTTTTACCTCGCCGGATATACCTACACGTTTCTTATAAACCGGTATATGTATAACATCCTGATCTTCTAAACGTATGTTACCGCCTTGTATACCGTTTTGCAGAAAGTCATACAGATCGACAGTTTTATAAAGTTTATTATTCCTGATTAACTCTATATTTCTTAACGAGCCATTATTGTTGGGGCCGCCTGCATTATATAGCACGTTAAACAAAGTAGTAAAAGACGACACTGTAAAATTACCGGGCGTATGAGCTTCGCCATTTACAGTTACGTGTATGCTGCGGGTATTGCCAAGATTAACCGCCAGTTGTGTTTGCCCGGTTCTTATGGCCGGGTATACTTTAGCCATTTTAGCTTTAATAAGGCTGGTGGCTTGCGCTATAGTAAAGCCGTTAAGATACACCAGGCCGGCATAAGGCAATAATAAATTACCATCGGGACTTATTTTAGGCTGTAAAGTCGTTTCATTTAAACCTGTTAAAATCACAATCACCTGGTCGCCGGGGCCAAGCACATAACTTTTAGGCGTAGCTACTGAAAAATCAGGCTTAAAATTAAGATCTTTCTGATTAAACAGCTTTATTCCATAAATTTCAAGCGGCTTAGGAGCCGGTATAGCTACAGGTTCTTTTTTTTGAGGCTTGGGCTTAACAATAGTATCAGATACGTTTCTTGACAGATTACTTTCTTTGCTTACACTGGAAACAGTTTTTTTTTGCGTGGATTTGTCATTAAGCCCCAATAATGTAACACGTTGTTTAAGCACCGCAATGTCGTCTGGCGATACACCATTTTTTTGTAGGGCAGCATAAACATCTTTTTCACTTAACCCTGCAGCCTGTGCCTTTTCCCAATATTGGATGATTTGTTCATCTGTTAATTGGCTGGGTTTAAAATTTGAGATATCACTCATTGATAATTTCTGCGCTATCGAGACCTGCGAAGAGACGATAAAAGAAAATATCAGGAATATATAAAGTAAGTATTTAAGTCGCATTAAATATGATGTTGATGTAAGTATGCAAATATAAAATATTATATCGGTCCTGGAGTTATGCTGCATAGCATAACCCGTTAGAACCTACAAACCCGGAATAAGTTTTTGCAGGCCCTCAAAATGTTTTTCGGTATTAATCAAAGTATTGATATGCAATTGAGCATTTTTACCCATTCGCTCAGCCATCGCAGAATCGTTATATAGCTGTTTTATTAATGCTGCCAGTTCCTCATGGTTACCGGGTTCAAATAATAATCCTGTATGGTTATGTAGCACCATTTCTGGTATCGCACCAATATCAGACCCTATTACGGGCCTGCCCAAAATCATTGCTTCAACTACGGTAAATCCTAAAACCTCATACCACTCTGAAGCGCATATCAGAAAATCAGCGTTAGTAACCAATGCCAATGTGTCTTGTTTGTTCTTCTTGCCTTCAAAAGAAACATTATTAAGCTGGTTCTTTTCTTTAAAATCTTTTAGTGATGCTTCTTGCGTACCTGTACCTACTATTTTAAGATGTATATCCGGGCAATTTAACATCGCTTTAAGCACAGTAAGCGCCCCCTTTATTTTCTCTAATCGTCCTACAAAAATAATATAGCGTTCGCCTGGTAATTTAACTTTTGGTTTTGTTAAATCTATGCCTGCAGGGTCATAACAATAGTACAACTGTGTAAGCTTATCTGTGTGGAAATTAAATTGCTTAAACTTATTATAACTAAAAACAGACGGGCATATAAAATGATCTACAAATGCATAGTAATCCAGATATTGATGTACATAGCTTTCTAATGCAGCCACTGTACTAGCCAGATATGAACCTTTTTTGCAGGTATGTGTAATGCAATTATAAAACGCGTTACCGTAGCACCGTTCACAAACCTCATCATGGCTTACAAAAGTGCTCTCTGGACAGATGCATGTATAATCGTTTAGCGTCCATACGATAGGTATTTTTCTGTCTTTTAAGATCTTTAATATGGTTGGTGTAATGTAATGATGGATGACATTTATATGTGCCGCATCAATTTTCACCACAGATAGTAAACGTTCAAGGTTTTTTTGCGCCTCGGTAGAGTAAATGCTCTTGGCTACCACTTTAATACCGGCACTAATACTACGTTTATTTATTTTTTTGTAGTCGATATTTTCGATGAAATACTCAGAATAAGGCGTTTCAAAATTCCTGTCATCTTTCATCGAAAAAGGTATAACGGTGTGCCCTTTTTTTTGATAAACGTTTACTACATTTTCTACATAGGTCCAGTCGCCGCCGCTTGGATACCATGTCCAGTTAACAACAAGGATATTCATGCAGCGTAAGGGGTGGAAACAGGTATATGATATGCCATCTATTTATTAAATATTCAAACAAAATTCAAATTTAAACGTATTATACCTTATAACGTAGATAGTACTTAAGAAAAGTAATTGTTGATTTAAATTTTTTTCAGCTTTTGAGTTAATTACTTTTGAGTTAATTAAATATGCGACGAAAGTATAAAAAATTCAATTCTATTATTGAAGGTTTATTAATGGCATTACGTTTTTTTGGAAAATATGGTGAGAATCACCTAAAAAAAGTTAATTTTGGAAGTTGAATTTGTGTAAACAAATTACCTACAACTACATCATCATCTACCAAATGTAACCATTATGGTTTAACGTCTATATGAAGAAAAAAATTTACATTGCAGGTGCGGGTGGAATGCTTGGTGAAGCCTTTTATCGCATTTTTAAAGATGACTACAACATTAAATGTTCCGACAAAGATGTAAATGAACAATGGCTTAGTTTTCTTGATTTTCGTAATTTCGAAGCATACCGCAAAGACGTAGAAGCTTTTAATCCCGATTTTCTGTTTCATTTAGGTGCGCATACCGATCTGGAATATTGCGAGCTTAATGTTGACGATACTTATTTAACTAATACTACTTCCGTCGAAAATGCTGTTTTCATAGCTAATAAACTGAATATACCCCTGCTGTATATAAGTACCGCAGGCATATTTGACGGTGCAAAAGATTTTTATGATGATTGGGATGAGCCAAACCCGCTTGGCCATTACGCCCGTTCAAAATATATGGGCGAGCGTTACGTCCGCGAAAATGCTACCCGTTACATT
>DATCXS010000108.1:0-13992 GCA_036565645.1 Mucilaginibacter sp. | reverse complement strand
CTTGCCACCCTGTATTTCAAATGCGTTTACCATCGGTTGATGTCTGATATTTAATAGTTTACAGCCGCGGTTTTACTGGGCCGCGCTTTGCACAAAGATTATAAATATATTTCTGTTTTTGGGGATGTTGAAGAGAATTGTTTGCACAAAAGAGCGTTGTTATGCTGAGCCCCTCGAAGCATCGGCACGAGGGGCAGATACAGTTTTTTTTAGCAGTCTTTGATAGCTCCGGCAGCGATGCCCAGTTATTGTTTATCCCTTCGACCGGCTCAGGGTGACACCCTTTCTTTGTTTTCTCTACCCTGATATCGCATTAATAATATCATACTGCGTAATGATAGCTATCTCGCCGTTGTGCTCAACCAATACGGCGATGTTATCATTATTGATCATTGCTGATATTTTATCTATTGATGCATTAACATCCACAAACGGAAAAGGCGCGGTAGTAATATTCTTAACCGGCTGCGATTTTAGTGATGGGTTTTCCAGCAGCGCATTCAATATATCGCTTTCGGTTATCTTACCCATAACCATACCTGCCTGCGTAACCGGTATTTGTGAGATATTGAGCGACTTAATGGTATTGATTGCCTCAAGCACGGTTTTTTCAATATCGATAGTAACAATCTCCTGGCTTTCTTTTTTGCGAATGATGTCGCGGGCGGTCAATTTTTCTTCTTTCAGGAAACCGCGGTCGCGCAGCCAGTCGTCATTATACATTTTGCCCAGATAACGCGTACCATGATCGGGGAATATTACCACGACAACATCGCCTTCTTTGAAACGGTCTTTCATCTGTAGTAAACCTGCTATGGCCGAGCCTGTAGAGTTTCCCGCAAAAATGCCTTCTTTACGGGCTATTTCGCGTGTCATCAGCGCGGCGTCCTTGTCGGTTACTTTTTCAAAATAATCTATCAGATCAAAGTTGACATTGGCGGGCAAAAAATCCTCGCCTATGCCTTCGGTGATATATGGATAAACCTCGTTTTTATCAAACTGTCCGGTCTCCTTGTATTTTTTAAAAACTGAGCCATAGGTATCAATCCCAAAAATCTGAATAGCCGGATTCTTTTCTTTTAAATATTTAGCGATACCTGAAATAGTACCACCAGTGCCTACACCGGCAACCAGGTGCGTAATCTTACCTTCGGTTTGCTCCCATATCTCGGGGCCGGTAGATTCATAATGCGCCTCGGTGTTTGATAAATTGTCGTACTGGTTAGGTTTCCACGAATTAGGCACCTCACGCTCGAGCCGGGAGGATACTGAATAATAAGACCGCGGATCTTCAGGATCGACATTGGTTGGACAAACAATAACTTCGGCACCAAAGGCGCGCAGCGCGTCAAACTTCTCTTTCGACTGCTTATCGGTACTGGTGAAAATACATTTGTAGCCTTTTATAACGGCTGCAATAGCCAAACCCATACCGGTATTACCCGATGTGCCTTCAATAATGGTACCGCCGGGTTTCAGCTTACCTCTTCGTTCGGCATCCTCAATCATCTTCAATGCCATGCGGTCTTTGATAGAGTTACCAGGGTTGGCAGTTTCTATCTTGGCCAATACCGTCGCCGGTATATCTTTAACTATCTTATTTAATTTCACCAGCGGCGTATTGCCTATAGTTTCGAGTATATTGTTGTACCACATAGGGTTAGTGATTAGAGGTTAGTTGATTAGAGGTTAGATCTTGTGTTAACGGGGTCTCTTTCAATAACCTGGCTTAAAATCTTAAGTGTTTTACCGTTAAACCACCATTGATCAGTTGCTTAAGCGATTCGATACCGATCTTTAAGTGTGTTTCCACATACTGGCCGGTAACTTTCGAATCGCTTTCGGTGGTTTTAACGCCCTCCGGTATCATTGGCTGGTCTGATACTAAAAGTAACGCACCGGTTGGTATTTTGTTGGCAAATCCGCAGGTAAAAATGGTTGCTGTTTCCATATCCACCGCCATTGCGCGCAATTCTTTCAAATAGCTTTTAAACTTTTTGTCGTGTTCCCAAACCCGGCGGTTGGTGGTATAGCAGGTTCCGGTCCAGTAATCCAGAGAGAAGTCGCGTATGGTGGTCGAAATAGCTTTCTGTAAAGCAAACGACGGCAGTGCCGGAACTTCGGCAGGCAAGTAATCATTCGATGTACCTTCGCCCCTGATGGCTGCAATAGGCAGAATCAGATCGCCCACACTATTTTTGCGTTTCAAACCACCGCATTTACCTAAAAACACCACTGCTTTTGGATGGATAGCGGTAAGCAGATCCATAACCGTTGCCGCTACCGGGCTGCCCATACCAAAGTTGATGATGGTAATACCGTTGGCCGTTACACTTTGCATCGGTTTATCTACACCCATAATGGGCGCATTGTTGTTCCACTCAGAAAATAGCTGAATGTATTTTGAAAAATTGGTCAGGATAATATATTCGCTAAACTCATCAAGCGGCCGGCCGGTGTAACGCGGCAACCAGTTGACCACAATAGCATCCTTGGTTTTTAGCCCCTTTTTTACCGGACTGCTTATTTCTTTAATTTTTGGAAGGTTATCTCCTTCTTTCTTTATGTTTAATTCTTCGTTCATAGCTCAGCCCCCTCTAACCCGATAACTATCGGGCCTCCCCCCTTCCGGGAGAGACTTTTGATTTTTTAATTTTAAATTACATTTATCTACACAAAGCCCTCCCAGCCGGGGAGGGTTGGATGGGGCCTTTACAGCAAACCCCGGCATTAAGCCAGGGTTGCAGTTTATCATTAACAAAAATAGCCTTGGGCTATGTTATTGTTGTTAAGCCACTTTTAACTTTTTCAGGTCTGATTTTTCAAATTTCTCGTGGGCATAATCCAGCGTGATGTTCAGTTTCTTAGCATCCTTTTTAGACGGGAATTCAAACATGGCATCAATCATTATTGCCTCGCAGATGGATCGTAAACCGCGCGCGCCTAATTTAAACTCCATCGCCTTGTCAACAATAAAGTCGAGCACGTCATCTTCAAAATCCAATTTAACACCTTCATACTCAAATAACTTTTTGTATTGTTTTAATAATGAGTTTTTTGGCTCGGTCAATATATTATGCAGAGCATCCCTATCTAACGGATTCAAATAGGTAAGCACCGGCAAACGGCCAATTAACTCAGGTATTAAACCAAATGATTTCAGATCCTGTGGTGTAATGTATTTGTAAAGGTTCTTAAGGTCGACCTCGCCCTCATTACCTTTTAACTTGTAGCCAACGGTTTGGGTACGCAAACGGTTAGCAATTTTACGCTCGATACCGTCAAAAGCGCCACCGCAAATAAACAGGATGTTACTGGTATTAACGGTGATCATTTTCTGGTCGGGGTGTTTACGGCCTCCTTGCGGTGGTACGTTAACCATAGTACCTTCCAGTATTTTCAATAGGGCCTGCTGTACACCCTCGCCGCTAACATCGCGGGTTATAGAAGCATTGTCGCTTTTGCGGGCAATTTTGTCAACTTCGTCAATGTACACAATACCTTTTTCGGCAGTGGCTACATCGTAGTCGGCAGATTGCAGCAAACGGGTTAATATACTTTCAACGTCCTCGCCTACATACCCCGCTTCGGTTAATACAGTGGCATCGCAAATGCAAAACGGAACATTCAGAATTTTCGCCAGTGTTTTAGCCAGTAAGGTTTTACCTGTACCGGTCTCGCCCACCATAATGATGTTTGATTTTTCAATCTCTACCTCATCTTTGTCAATGCGCTGGTTTAAGCGTTTGTAGTGGTTATAGGTAGCAACGGACAGGATCTTTTTAGCATCGTCCTGGCCAATTACATACTGGTCAAGGTGTGATTTTATTTCGGCGGGTTTTAATATCGCCGGTGCGCTTGGCGAGGCTTTAACCTTGCGAACTTTCAATTCCTCAGCTAATATTTCATTAGCCTGATTAACACATTTATCACAAATATGTGCATCCAACCCAGCTATAAGCATCAGTGAATCCTGCTTGCCTGCGCCGCAAAATGAACACCTTATCTCTTTACTATTTTTATTCATTGTGATATATGTTAATAAACAAAATTACTTATTCGGTATGATATTACAAATAGTCAGGAAGTCCGAAAGTCGGAAAATGAAAAGCTTTAATCTGACTTTCTGGTTTCCTGATTCTTGTCAAAAAGCCTGAAAACGAAAAAACTTTAATCTTTCTGACTTCCCGACTTCCTAACCTACTCAACTACTAAATTACTTCTTTGTTTTACTGCCTTTTAAAATTTCATCGACCATACCAAATTCTTTTGCTTCTTCGGCAATCATCCAATGGTCACGGTCTGATGCGTCCCATACTTTCTGGTACGGCGCGCCGCTGTGATCAGCAATGATCTGGTATAGTTCTTTTTTTAACTTGGTGATCTCCTGGTAAGTGATCTCAATGTCAGATTGCTGACCCTGTGCACCACCCGATGGCTGGTGGATCATTACCCTTGAGTGCGGCAGTGCGGCTCTTTTACCTTCGGTACCTGCACACAATAACACGGCACCCATAGATGCTGCCATGCCGGTACAGATAGTCGCTACGTCGTTTGATACAAACTGCATGGTATCATAAATACCCAGGCCTGCATAAACCGAACCACCCGGCGAGTTAATATATATCTGGATATCGCGCTTAGAATCGGCTGATTGTAAGAACAGAAGCTGCGCCTGGATAATGTTAGCATTTTGGTCATAGATGGCATCGCCAAGAAAAATGATACGGTCCATCATCAAACGCGAAAACACGTCCATCTGCGCAATGTTCATCGGCCTCTCCTCAATAATATACGGAGTCATGCCGGTAGCAACGCCCGGAGCAATACCAATTGGCATATTGCTTCTGTTTACGCCGCCAATAAATTTATCTACATAAGTGCTGCTGATACGATGATGTTTCACAGCATATTTTCTGAATTCGCTTTTATCTGGATTACTGTTCATGTGTATATGTATTTAGCTTTTGTGTGGTGCGGGGCTTTGCCCGCGATAAATATAGTTTTTAGTTGAATATATTTTTAGTTATAAAGTTTGGAAAAAGTAAAAAAAAGAAGGTGGCCTCTCTTTTACCCACACGTCATTGATGTAAGGAACGAAGCAATCTATGCACTTGCTAATCAACATGCACAATGACTGTTTCTGTTGTTGAGATTGCTTTGTTCCTCGCAATGACGGCTTTTTATGGCTCTCTGTAAAACGAAAAAAGCACCCTCTATTCAAGGATGCTTTTTTTAATTCGTTTCAGATCTACCTTACTTTACTAATTCTTTAAACTCGTTGTAAGGTATCTCCTTGTTATCTAAAGTAACTACGCTTTTAATAAAATCAATAGTTTTAAGCGCTTTTACTTCGTCAAATACTTTATTAGCATTCTCTTTATTTTGCAGGTATTGCACGGTGTACTGGCCTAATTGCTCCTCGGTTAGCGGGGTTGGGCTATACATTCTGAACTGTGCGTCAAGACTTTGTTTTGCTGCTGCAAAAACTTCTTCATACTTAATCTCAATACCGTTGTCTTTAATGATCTTGTTTTCAATTAAAGTCCATTTCAGGTTTTGAGCAAAGTCTTTATAGCCACCTTCCAAATCCTCGTCGCTCAAGTTTTCGTTGGTAGCTTTTAGCCAGCGTTTCAGAAAATCATCAGGTAACTCAAACTGAACTTTGTCTATGCTGTAGTTATAGATATCATTCTGTAGTTTACGATCAGCATCCTGACTCATCATGCTTTCTAACTCTTCAGTTATTTTAGCTTTAAAACCGGCTTCGTCAGTAACAACGCCTGCACCAAATAGTTTATCAAAGAACTCCTGGTTCAGATCGCTTTCTTCTAAACGGTTTACATTTTTAACGGTCAGTTTAAAATTTGATTTTAAATCGGCCGCTACGCCTTCGTCGATACCTAAAATAGCAGCAACCCTTGGCGCATCGTTACCATAAGCTTTCTGGATATCCAGTGTTACTTCATCGTCTTTTTTAATACCGATCAATGACTTTTTAATTTTCGTGTCTTTGATCTGCTCTAATCTTACTGATGTTGTATTGCTTATGCCACCATCAAAAACAGAACCATCAGGCGAAAGCTGCGTTAATTGCGCATATAACACATCATCCTCTGCCGATACGTCAGGGTTTGTCATTTTGCCATAGCTTTTGCGGATATTTTTAACACGCTCGGCCAGGGTCTCATCATCAATTTTGATGATGTATTGGGTCAGTTTATCTTTTGATGAAAGGTCGAGATTAAACTCGGGCGCCAAACCAATTTCATAGTTAAACTCAAACTGATCTGCAAAATCCCAGTTATATTCCTGCCTGTCGTCCAGCTTTGGCAGCGGCTGACCTAATACTTCAAGCTTTTGCTCAGAAATGTAATTGTTCAAAGTATCTGATAACAAAGTGTTCACTTCATCAACCAAAATACTTTTGCCATACATTTTTTTGATGTGCGATGGTGGAACCATTCCCGGACGAAAACCGGGCATCTTTGCTTTTTTAGCATGATCTTTAATCGCTTTTTCAACACGTGCCTGGTAGTCGGCAGGCTCAATGTTTACTTTCAGCACAGCATTCAGGTTATCAATCTTTTCCTGTGTAATATTCATCTTTAGTGGATAATTTAATTGTCAAGTATCTGCATTACAGCCTGTAAGCGCAGGCTCTAAATTTAGAGGTGCAAAGGTACTAATTTATTTTAATTAAGCAGGTGTCAGATGTAACTATAAGAAAGTCAAACCCTAATGTTAAACCTTATTAGTTTGATTTTCTAATCCAAATCTAATACTTGTGTAATTATCTTGTTATAAACGTAAATTATGTACATAATACGAAAACATGTCGTTATTATTGATGTGTTATTCTTAACATTTGTCTAACAGGCGGATTACCTAAGCATATCACCCCCCCCAACTAATTTGATCTATTCTTATAAAGCAGAATTTATGTCTGCCCCTGTTACCTTATTTTCCTTTTTTTATCATCAGGATTTTGACTGTAACGCAATCATTTAAAACCAACTTAACACTATTTATTAATAAACTATTACTATGTACATTAAAAAACTAACACCTATGAAAAACTTCTTAAAGCCTCTGGCGCTGCTCTTTTGCGTGGGCTTCATTGCCTCGTGCGCCAAAAACAACGCGGTCACGGTACCAAGTGATCCGGAAATTAAAAATCCTATCTCTGATTATTCTGTTACGCCAGATCCTAACGATGGCTTCACCTTTCAGTTTAACAGTCTTGCAAAAAACTTCACAAAATTAGAGTGGAGATTTGGCGACGATACGCTGAAAACCGATACCAACCCATCGCACACTTATCTGGCAACCGGTAAATACACAGCAGATTTAGAAACTTACTCAGAAACAGGCCGTACTTCGCATAAATATGTGGATATTAATATTGTGCCTGACAGTGTAATGAAAATAAGCACAGCTAAAACCGGTGTTGAAGGAGAACTTAAATTTAGCGCAAACGTAAAGGGTAATGTTAAATCGATTGAATGGACATTTAACGCAATTGATCCGTCTACCAGTACCGTTACTACAACCACCAGTACCGAGTTGAGTCCGGTAACTTCATTTGCTTTCGGTAGCTTTAACAGCTTTTCGGTAACTGCCACTACTGATAAAGGCAGCGTTGTTAGCATTAGCAGAAATGTTACTACTGAAGGTATAGTTACCGATATTACCCAATCGCGCATAGATTGGTCGTCAACTAACGATAATACCGGCAATGCCAACGAAAACGCCAGTAAATTGATCGACGGTAACACCGATACTAAATTTGGTTTTTACTCATCATTCCCAACCCCTCAGATCTATAAGCTGACGTTTGCTTATCCTGTTACCGTTAAGTTATACGCTATTGAAAACGGTAACGACTCAGAGAGCACACGTGACCCTAAAGAATGGGTAATTGAAGCATCAAATGACGGCACCACCTGGGATATAATTGACCACCAGACGCTTACTATCGGATTTGCTGATTATCTGAGTTCAATTGGCCAAAAAGCAACAAGGTATAAGAGATTCTTTTATTACCCGATAGCTACTCCGAAACCTTATTCTTTCTACCAATGGAGAATTATAAGCACATTCGGTACTGCATTCCAGATCGAAGAATTCAGATTATATAAATAACAAAAAACATTCATTAAAAGAGAAGCCCGTGTTTTGAGTAGACACGGGCTTTCTTGTTTAAAAAGCAGAAGTTTGAAATATCTTAATTAGCTACAAACTTCACTACACTATTTTTAACGGGCTTAACCGTTCTTAAATAAGCATAAATAGACGCCAGATCACCTTCAGTCATTCTGGCGTAGTTATACCACGGCATAATGGTCTGAAATCCGTCTTTACCCACAGGCTGCGCCTTGCTTACGTCGCTAAAGGCTTTAAAGCGGGCTATGAATGCCTGCTTGCTCCAATTGCCGATACCGGTAGTCATATCCGGGCTAATATTAGCCGAATGTATCTTATGCCCGTTTGCCACAAACTCTTTGCCGCCGCCAAACTCTAATCCGGCAATAAGCTCGCCTTTGTTATCCTGCGAGTGACACTCCTGGCACGCGGCAGATTGTACCAGGTATTGGCCGTATTGAACAGTATCTTTCGGATCGGGTCGCTTACCCAGGGTTGCTTTCTGCGGCATGGTATGCACCAGGATATTTAATGGGAAATCTAAAGTCGATTTTGGATAATCGGCCTTTATAGATTTTAAAGTGCGGATATAAGCTATCACGTCGTAAATATCCTCTTTGTCCAGTTTTGAATAATAAGGCCAGGGCATTAACGGGAAGATGGCCGAGCCATTTTTACGCTGCCCGGTAGTAATGGCCCTGAAAAGCTCACCGTCGGTCCAGTCTTTTAAGTTGTAGGGCGTAATATTTGGCACAGTTACATTACCTGGAAAACCTTCGTTAGCCGTGAATTTATCGCCGCCGACACCCAGCCTGTTAGTATCTATCGGACCGGCAAATAACGCCCCATTGCGTCGCGAGTGGCAATCGATGCATAGCAAAACATTTGTAGCCAGGTATTTACCGTGAGCCACGCGCTGCGGAGTAATATCTACTTTAATATTTTCAGGCTCGCCGACATTTGGCAGCGCGAGCGTTACGTACGAGGCACCGGCAATAACCAGTACTACGGCAAATATTGCCACATAGGCAATAATTTTAGTTACTTTTTTCATGAAATGTGATAAATAATTTTGCAGTAAAGTCTTAAAAGACCTTACTGTCGGTTTAAAGTTTAAAATTAATCAACTTTTGTAATTGTAGAAACACCTGATTTCTTGTTATTTATGGTTGCAGGGTTTCCTTTGTATTTAACAGACGAAGCGCCGCTGCTGTTAACGGTAAGTTCATGCAAAACGTTAATTTCAAACTCGCCTGCGCCTGATGTTTGCAAATCATAGTTACCTACTATAAAATCAAAAGCCTCTATTTTGCCCCCGCCTGACAGGTTAACAATATGCGAGCTGGCTTGCCCTTTTAAATTAAGCTGGGTAGAGCCACTGGCATTTGTGCTCAGGGTTGCTGCGTCAAGCTCCATATCGAGTTTGTTAGCACCCGATAGATCCAGGTTCAGATCTTTGGTCACCAGTTTACCCCTGGTATCTAAATTCACCGCTCCTGATTCTTTAATCTCCTCCAGATTGCGCACTCCGATAGTGATGGCCACCTGGCCGCTTGGGCAAATATTCTTACCTGTTTTTATGATCAGTTTATCGCCGCTTACTTCGGTCGTAATTTCTTTAAGCAGGTTATCGTCGGCAGCTATTGATATATTCAGGCTGCTGTCCTGCACCAGTGTTATGTTATAACTGCCCGATATATCCAATTTGGTAAAATTGGCCGCTTTACGCTTTTCGGTAATTACATGGCCCGACCCTTTGGTACATGCTGACTTACATGATGACAGAATTAAAGACATCCCCCCAAACAGGACCATTGCAATTTGAAAAGCTTTTTTCATGATAATTCTAAACCCGTTTACAATATATATTAATGAAGTTACAAAATAAAACAGGAGTTGTCAGCTCCTGTTTTTAAAAATATATATTGAACTTTTGCAAAAGTGTGCGGATGATTATAAGCTCACCGTTTTCTCCTCTGCCCCGCGTATGGCTGCAATTTTAATGGTGTTTTTCTCGCTTGCGTTAACCACCGTAAGGTTGGTTTTATTTATGGTTGACAACCGGCTGCCGGCTAACTCATAATTGAATACGCTACCTGAAAGCTCGGCAGATGCACGATTGTTCAAGGTTACGCTGGCGTTAAGCGCATCAAAGTTTAACTGGGCCGATGCCTTGTTCTTTAACACCAGGTTTAATTCAATTAATGACAGTTTACCGTATGATTTTATAGTTGCATTGTCGTTAGCAGTAATGGCATGTAAATCAGTTACAGTTACCAAAACCACCAGCTTATCGGCAGTGTATGATGCTATGCGCAGTACACCGTCTTTTTCTTGTACCAGGGCATTTTTTGCGTAGTAGTTATTGTATACTTTTACCTGCGCCCTGTCGCCGTTGGTCACGTAAACTTCTACGTTTCCCGAAGCTTCAATTTTATTAATACTGTTAGCTGCAACAATTACAGCGGTTTGGGTGCCGTTATTGTTATCTCTGGTTGCTGCGTTGCTTACTGATATACTCAATACAATGATTAACAATGTAATAAGGCTTACTATTCTAGTTTTCATGATGTTTATTTTTGTTGTGAATTTCTTTTTTTAATTATTTAAAATACATCCATGAGACTATACCAAACCCTAAAGGTTACAGCCAGATAGTGTAAAAACGACACAATGCCCCTTTTACCCGGCGAATGCCCGTTATATGTCGGTGAAAACGGAAAGAAATTATGGAGGCTGACAACGAAAGTATGATAGGTATGATAAAATATATTTCAGAAAGCTGGTGTTTCAGAAAATTATTTATATTTGTATACATCAACGGAAATGGTGTCTTCCGTTTAAAATAACCGCCTCGTGCTGATGACGCCTACAAATGACCGGGACAATACCATACAGTGTTGTCTGTAAATGTATTTGTAGGTGAAAAGACCAGAATCTCTCTTTTATACTGTTAAAAATTACTTTGCCTGCTTAAGCCGGTACCTGGCCCCTTTATGCTTTTTAGGGATCTACAGGCTGTTGATTAACCTGAAATATTTTGCCGTTATCGCGGGACTAAAACACACTAACCTTATTAAATAAATAAACATGACGGAAAACCCGAATAACGGCACCATCAATCTCAAAGAACATTACGCAATATTAAAACACCTGTTGAAGTGGACAGTGCTGGTCATCCCTATCGCACTAATCATCGGCAGCATCATCGCTTTTTTTCTATGGCTTTTACACGCGGCTATTCATTTCCGCTTCGCGCATTCCTGGCTGCTGTTTTTGCTACCCTTAGCCGGTCTGCTTATCCACTTTATTTATCAGTATATCGGTAAGTCTTCCGAAAAAGGTAATAACCTCATCATGGAGCAGATCCATGAGGCCGGCGGCGGTGTGCCCAAACGTATGGCCCCTATTATCCTGATCACAACGGTTATCACTCATTTATTCGGCGGCTCTGCCGGGCGCGAGGGAACAGCCGTTCAGATCGGCGGTAGCATCGCTTCCATGTTTGGAAGCTGGTTCAAACTAAACGGGCTGGACATGCGCATGGTACTGACAGCAGGCGTAGCCGCAGGTTTTGGCGCAGTGTTTGGCACCCCGCTCACGGGCGCCATATTCGCGATGGAAGTACTGACTATCGGCAAGATCCAGTACGATACGTTAATACCCGCATTGATAGCGGCTATTGTGGGCGATATAACCGTTGCCGCCTGGCAGGTTTCTCACGTACATTACCATATCGATGCCTTACCGGCTTATGCACCCTTAATGGTATCCAACCTTTTTCACTTTGATTTGCTGTTGTTAGTTAAGGTGATCGTGGCCTCGGCCGCTTTCGGGCTGGCCAGTTATCTTTTTGCCGGGATGGTGCACGAGATCAAAACCATCTGCCTCAGGATCTTTAAACATAAATGGATGATCCCCGTATTTGGCGGACTGCTCATCATTGGCCTTTATTTCTTAAATGGCAAACCAGACTACCTGAGTTTGGGTGTGGATGCAGAATATCCTAACGCTGTAACCCTCACTTCTTCTTTTCATGCGGGCGGTGCCGATACCTGGAGCTGGCTCTGGAAAACCATCTATACCACCGTAACACTCGGCACCGGCTTTAAAGGCGGCGAGGTTACGCCCCTGTTTTATATCGGTTCTACGCTGGGCAATACCCTTTCGGGCGTGTTAAATGCGCCTGTCAGCCTGTTTGCCGCATTGGGTTTTATTGCGGTGTTTGCCGGGGCCACCAATACGCCCCTGGCCTGTACCTTTATGGGTATTGAGCTTTTTGGCGGCGAACATGCATTGTTCTTCGCCGTGGCCTGCTTTACCGCTTACTTTTTCAGCGGACACTCTGGTATTTACAGCGCGCAGCGTATTGCTGTCCCTAAAATATTTGACGCGTATTTTGCAGATGAAGCTTCACTTTCCGAAGCCATGAAGCGGCGCGGATATATCCATCAGAAATTAAGAAAGTACAGCCTGCTGTTTAAGAAAAAAGACAATGAATAATATCGTGAACGGAGCTTTTTAGCCTCCTCTAACCCATAGCTATCGGGTTAGAGGGGGGTGCCGTCTTACCTGGTCTAAGTGATAAACTTATAGGTAATAAAGCTCGCCGTTGAATTTGATTTTACCCGCATCCAGCAACAAACGGATAATTTCCAGGCGTTCCTTTTCGGTACCGGTTTTTATAGATGATAGGAGTGCATTGATATCCAGGGCATCGGCAGTTAGCAGCTGCACCACTTCATTGGTAACGTCTTCAACTACATCCACTGCGCTTTGACGGCGCTTTTCTTCAAGACAGACATCGCACACACCACATTTCCCGATATACGGCTCGTCAAAATAAATTAACAGCTGCTGGCTGCGGCATTGTTTGCGGGTGCAATAGCCAAACACGGCCTCCATTTTTTTAAGATAGGAGGCCCTGCGCTGTTCTATATAATTTTTGTCGATATAAACCGCTTTACTGTGTTGCCGCGGTCTTAAATAAGTAACCTGTGGCTGGTCGTTTTGCGGCAGATAAACCAGCACGCCAAATTCATGCAGCTGTTTTAAGCCTTCAATAACCTGCTGCACGCTCAGGTTGGCACGACGCGCCACATCAAACTCTTTCAGGCGCACATAATTCTCAAATGCGCCGCCGTACGATCTGAGTAAGGTTTTTATAAAGGTATCCCACCCGGCATTTTGTATCTGGAAGTTATATAACTGCTCATGCGGCACCTCAAACCTGAATCGCGAAGGCAAAAACACACTTTCATTGAACGACAGATATTCGCTTTGCTCTAAAAATTTCAGGGCGTTGAGCGTTTTGATCACGTCTAACTGGTATTTGGCACAAAACGCACCGACATCCAGGTCAAAGCTCAGCCCCTCGCCTGCGCCGTAGGCAATCGAATAATATCCACCCAACTGATGATAAACCTTTTTGATCTCATCTACCGAAGGGAAACTCAACTCAAATATTTTTTGCTGCCGCGCATGGTCGGCATTATTGTATAGTAATACAGCGTAGGCTTTTTTCTCGTCCCGCCCGCCCCGGCCTGCTTCCTGGTAATAAGCCTCTAAACTTTCAGGCGGGTCTTTGTGGATCACAAACCTGACATCGGGCTTATCAATCCCCATACCAAAGGCATTGGTGGCTACCATAATGCGGGTGGTGTTGCGTTTCCAGCTTTCCTGTTTTTTAGAACGTTCATCCGGCGTTAACCCCGCATGATAAAAATCGGCGCGGACGCCGTTGTCATTATAAAAACTGGCTATCTCGGCACATTCACGTCGGCTGCGCACGTAAACAATGCCGCTGCCCTTAACGCCTTTGGGTATGTCTAACAACTTTCTTAACTT
>DATCXS010000329.1:0-6786 GCA_036565645.1 Mucilaginibacter sp. | reverse complement strand
AACATTGGAAGAATAGAAGAAAGAAGTCGGCACCAACGACCAGGTTAAATCAATAACTATTATTAACTTAGTACTAATAAATAACACTTTTAACCCTCCAAAAACTGTAAACCAAAATCCGGACAAGACCAACTGTAAACCAAAATCCGGACAAGACCAAGCGTAAACTTTTTTTAGGACGGGTCAAAAATCAGGTGATCCAAAAAATGACTTAAAAGTCCTTAAAATTGATCCAAATTGATCCACTTTTTGGTATAATATTTATTAACTATCTTATTTTCAAATAGTTAGATTTTTAAGTGATCCAAACTGATACACCCACGCGTGTGGATCACTGCCGCAACGAGCAACAGTGAGCGTTGATGATATCGGGATATTAATTGTATAAGGTTTTTTACAGTCGGAGTTTATCGCAGATCGCAATTAATTATAGCTTTGCGATACCGCTATGATTAAATTCAGCAAAACAAACTGTTTGAAATTCCCGTTGATGGCCTACCTGATTGCTGCAACGGCAGCCAAAGCACAGGTTGTACATTGGCCAAAAAATAAGAAGGCGGCTATTATACTTACTTATGATGATGCTTTGCGCTCGCAGCTGAATAATGCGGTACCTCAATTAGAAAAAGCCGGTCTTAAAGCTACGTTTTTCCTGACCAGTGATATTGATAGCCTGAGCATTCCCAAATGGCGAAAGCTGGCAAAGAAAGGGTATGAGTTAGGTAACCACACGTTGTATCATCCATGCTCTGCTAAAGAGGATGACCCGATTCGGTCTGAGAATTACACCGCTTACAAGATCATCCGTGAGATAGAAGTAACAGACCGTTTTTTGTTTGCGGTTGATGGTAAAACCAAACGCACCTTTGCATATCCCTGTGCTGAAACTTTTGTAGGTGGGAGAGACTATGTTGATTCATTGCGAAAGTTCAGGCTGATAAAATATGCCCGCGTTGGTGGCGACAGCAGTACAGTGATTACCGATTTCAAAAACCTGGATACCTTGCGTGTGCCTTCATACGGATTAGATGGCGGCGAAAATGGCGATAAGCTGATTGCTTATGTTAAAAGTGTCGAAGAAAAAGGAGGTCTGGGCATTATCATGATCCACGGGGTAGGCGGCGACTATATCACCATATCAGCCGGGGCGCATCAAAAATTGATAAATTATTTACATAAACATAAAAAGGAAATATGGGTAGCCACTTTTCAGCAGGCGCTTGATGAAGTGTACCGACAGGTAAAGCGACCAAAGTTTAACGTAGCCTTAACTTCGCAAATCCATTGATAATCTTATATTCGCTGACATATTTGTTCTAAATGAAAACTATATTCAATAAACGCATTTCAATGCTGGCAGCCCTGAGTTTGCTGGGGACGATGCCGGTAAATGCGCAGCTGCGCAAAGTAAAACACGTAGTGGTGATCTACATGGAGAATCACAGTTTTGATAACCTCTGGGGGCAATTTCCCAACGCAGATGGCTTAGATCAAGCAAAAAAGGAAAACATTATCCAGGTTGATGTCAATGGTAAACCTTACGAAACGCTGCCACCTGTTCCGCGTAGCAGTGCTTTTCCGACTAACCTGCCTAATAACATTTTTAATATCGACCAATATGTATCTGCCGATCAGATAACTCCTGATGTTACCCATCGTTTTTACCAGGAGCAGCTGCAAATAGATGGCGGCAAAATGGATAAATTTGCTACATACAACCATACCAAAGGCTTGGCAATGGGTTACTACAAAACCAGCGAATTGCCGTTATATGACCTGGCTAAAAAATATACATTATGCGATCGCTTTTTCCATAGTGCTTTTGGTGGGTCATTCCTGAACCATCAGTGGTTGGTTGCCGCCGCGACACCTACGTTCCCGAATGCGCCTGCGGTAATGAAGGCTCAGGTGGATGCATCAGGCAAGCTAATTAAAGACGGTTCGGTAACTCCGGATGACTATGCTGTGAACACCCTTAACTCCGTAAACCTTCACCCCAAAAATGCCGACCCTGCCGGATTGGTGCCTATACAAACCGGCCCAAATATTGGCGACCGGCTTACCGATAAAGGGGTATCATGGGCGTGGTATGCAGGCGGATGGAACAAAGCTAACGCTGGTGCAGCAGACCGCGGTTTTTCATATCATCATCAGCCTTTAGTTTATTTTCAGCGTTATACTCCGGGCTCAAAAGACCGCAAAGAACATTTAAAAGATGAAGCCGATTTTTTTGAAGCTGCTAAAAATGGCACGCTGCCTGCGGTATCATTTGTTAAACCTACCGGTGTAGAAAATGAGCACCCCGGCAACTCGTCGGTTAAACAGGGTGAAGAGCATGCTGTTAAAATAATCAATGCCGTGCTAAACGGCCCTAATGGAAAAGACGCTGTTATTATTTTGACTTACGACGAAAACGGTGGTTTCTGGGATCATGTTGCGCCGCCGATAATTGATAAATGGGGGCCGGGTTCGCGTATCCCTGCGCTCATAATTTCGCCATTTGCCAAAAAAGGCTATGTAGATCATACACAATATGAAACGGTAAGTATCCTGGCATTTATCGAAAAACGCTGGAAGTTAAAACCGCTGACCGACCGCGATGCAAAAGCCGATCCGCTTAGCCATGCATTCGACTTTTAAAGTTATTGTCGTTGGATGTTTGCTGGCAACTTCGGTCTCCCTGCTTTCACTGAGAAAGTCTGACGAACGTCCCGCGCAACAAATTCAACAGAAACTGATACAACAATCCGACAGTCTGTTAAAGGCGGTCGGATTGTTGCGTTCAACGCCCTTTGATGCTGCACATAAGCAATTACTGCAGCAACGTTTTAAACAGGTCAGGTTGGTTTATAAACGCATGGAGTGGGCAGTCGAATACTTCGATCCGCTAACCACGCGCCTGGTTAACGGCCCGCCGGTTCCTGAGGTTGAAATAAGCGGGTTGATAATTGACCCTGACGGGTTACAGGTTATTGAGGGGTATATCTTCCCGCATATCTCATCCGGTAAAAAACGTGATATGGCGGGCTTGTTTGAGCGACTAACAACCAACGTCTTGTCTTTTAAAGACCGCTTTAAGCATGCCGATTTACAAGACTGGCAAATACTGGATGCCGCAAAACAAGAGGTTTTCAGGGTAGAAAGCTTAGGATTAAATGATTTTGATGATCCCCTGCTGCAAAACTGTTTTAATGAATCGGCGGTGGCACTACAGAGCGTTCAGGAAGTTATCCACAGATATGATTCCGCGATAGATTTCAAATCGGCAATCAGGCATTTGCGTCGCCCGGTAAACTTCGATCATTTCGACAGGGCTGCATTTATTATCCGTTATGCCAATCCGCTTACGCGGGAGTTAACACAATTGCACAACAGACTTAAACTGCCCAACATACGCTATAACCGCCTGCTCAATCAGGATGCCTCGACATTGTTTGAGCCAAATGCTTATAACCGCAATGCATTCATTGCTGCGCCCGCAGATTCTGCTACGACTGATAAGATTGCTTTAGGCAAACGGCTTTTCTTTGATCCTATTCTTTCAGGAAATGGTGCCCGTAGTTGCGCTACCTGCCATCAGCCTGATAAAGCGTTTACAGACGGATTACCAAAGAACCTGGACATCACCGGAAAAAAACTCGTGGCCCGTAATACGCCAACACTTATCAACGCCGCGCTTCAACCCGCACAGTTTTACGACTTGCGGGCGCCATCACTCGAAGATCAAGCCAGCGACGTGGTGCGTAACCGCGATGAAATGCATGGCGACATGCAGGTGGCAATCGGCAAGCTTTGGCGCGATGAAAGCTATCGCAAACTATTTGAAAAAGCTTACCAAACGCAAAACCGTGCCGCCATAGATACTTTTGAAGTGATGAATGCCCTGGCCAGCTATGTGCGCAGTTTGACTGCTCTGAATAGCCGTTTTGATAAATTTATGCACGGCGATTCTAAAGCATTGACATCCGCAGAAATAAATGGCTTTAACCTGTTTATGGGCAAAGCCAAATGTGGTACCTGCCATTATATGCCGCTGTTTAACGGCGCATTACCGCCGCGCTATATGCAAATGGAAGCCGAGGTTATCGGTGTCCCCAAAAGTAAAAACAATAAGCAAATTGATACCGATCCGGGAATGTATGGCATTCAACCTTTAGATTTCAATAACCATAGTTTCAAGGTAACTACCGTACGCAATGCTGCCCGTACAGCGCCTTACATGCACAACGGTATCTATAAAACTTTAGATGAAGTAATTGATTTTTATGACAAAGGAGGAGGTGTGGGCGCCGGTATCAAGGTGCCTAATCAGACTTTATCCGCAGATCAATTAAATTTAACAGTTAAGGAAAAAGCCGATTTGGTAGCGTTTATTAAAAGTTTGGATAGTAGATGAAGATGGGGTTGGGAAGATAAGACTATAGTACTCAATTGCCCCGACACCAAGTTGCTTAAATCGCTTTGTAAGTACCAATAAAAATGAATCAGCGCTTATCGTTTTCAATTTTATCATATCGTAATGCCATACAGCCTGAACTAAGCTTTTGCGATGCCATTAATTTCAGGCCCAGATTTTCCGGCAAATGCATTTCTGTAAACAAGCGCCGGCCTTCGCCAACTATTATTGGATGAACAACTACATGGAATTCATCCACCAAACCCAATTCTATCAACCTGGCAGGCAGTTCCACGCCGCCGGTAGAGATAGCTTTTCCCGGCTGTTGTTTTAGCTTCAGTATTTCTTCCTTAAGATTTTCGTGGAGAATGGTAGTATGCTTGTCATCTACACGATCTACAGTACGGGATATCATGACACGCTCAATACCGGCAAAGGCATCCAAAGCCTCATTCCCTGACGGTTTTTCAGCAAACTCTGGCCAGAAGGGTACCATCAGCTCATAAGTTTTCCTCCCGTAAATAATCAGGTCAGCCTCTTCCAGCAGTTCGCGGAAATAATTATGAATATCTTCCGTGCCGCCAAATTTGGTATGGTCGCAGCAACCATCCAAACTAATGTTAATACCGTACACAAGCTTTCTCATAACGCTAAAATAACCCAAAGATAAATAGTTAAAACAATGTTTGTCGGGGTCATTCTGGACATTTAGAGGGTAAATCGCGGACAAATCAAAGCCAAAGAATATCTTGAAATTTTAAAAGACAGATTAGCCGCTTTTTTATAATTTACGGCAGTTTAATTCATAAGCTGTACATCTACCTTTATTAATGAACAATAACGAGCTGGCCACCAAGCCACACTACCCCATATTAGACGGACTTCGCGGTGTTGCCGCCCTCATTGTTGTAACCTTTCACCTGTGCGAGCCATTATCCACCAGTAATTTAGATAAATTAGTGAACCATGGTTACCTGGCTGTCGACTTTTTCTTTTTATTATCAGGTTTTGTAATGGGTTATGCTTATGACGATCGCTGGCATAAAATGACCGTCGGCAGTTTCTTCAGACGGCGTATTGAACGTCTGCAGCCAATGGTAGTTTTGGGGATGACCCTCGGCGCTATCGGGTTCTATTTTACGGATTCTACGTTATGGCCGCTCATTCATACGGTTCCTGTCTGGAAAATGCTGCTGGTAATGCTGATCGGTTATACTATCCTGCCTGTACCATTATCGCTTGATATACGCGGCTGGGAAGAGATGCACCCCATGAATAGCGTGGGCTGGTCATTGTTCTTTGAATACATCGCCAACATTCTATATGCTGTCTGGATCAGGAAATTCTCTAAAACGGCATTAAGCATATTGGTAGGCATCGCAGCTATCGCATTGGCGCAACTGGCCATCACCAACGGCGATGTCAGCGGGGGCTGGACACTGAATGCGCTGCACATGCGCATTGGGTTTACCCGTGTGGTATATCCTTTCTTTGCTGGCCTTTTACTCTCACGTATAGCAAAGCCCACCCAAATTAAAAATGCCTTTTTATGGTGTAGCCTTTTAGTAATTATTGTGCTTTATATGCCGCGCATTGGCGGCGCAGAGCATGTTTGGATGAACGGCATCTATGAATCTGTCTGTATCATCATCGTTTTCCCGCTGATAGTATATCTTGGCACCAGCGGCGTGATCCAAACGCAAAGAGAAAACAGGATATGCAAATTTCTGGGGGATATTTCCTATCCGCTTTACCTGGTACATTATCCGTTGGTTTATTTTTATGTTGCCTGGATCAGCAACCATAAAGGTGTAACCTCAATGCAGGTATGGCCTTATGCCTTACTTATTTTGTTAAGCGCGATAGTTTTAGCCTATGCCGCATTGAAATGGTATGATGAGCCGGTTAGGAAATGGTTACGGAGAAAGTTGGGGTAGAGTGGGAAAGTCGAACATAGTTATATAAGATGCTGATTTACATTTTAGCCTGTGGTCGGTGTTATCACCGCATCGATTGAGTGCTGGTACGGTGATAAAACCGACTACAGGCTAAACAACAAAGCCCTGATATCGCTATCAAGGCTTTGTACCCAGCGCCGGTCCTGACAGCTATCGGGCGAACCGGTATGGTTTCCCGTCGGCCACATTAGCAGGTACGTAACAGGTTAAAATGCATAATTTATGGTTTGTATGTTCCAGGCCGTATTATAAGAAACTCCAACGCCACTGCCTGATGCACCTGTGAAGAGATTACCCGTCAGAAGTGTTATATGGTTGGGCTTGCAGGTTACGTTGTCTATGGTTCTGCTGGCAATTATATTATTGTTGCCGTCATAACAAGTAATTTTTACGCTCATAGCCGATTGAGTGTTCAATACGGTTCTGAATGTT
>DATCXS010000257.1:0-9846 GCA_036565645.1 Mucilaginibacter sp. | reverse complement strand
TTTAACAGTGTTAAATTTTTTTATACCTGATAAACATATACTCTAAATAATGGAACCTAAACGAAAAACTATTATCCCGTGCCATTCTGGAGATTCTTTATAACAAGGATTTCCCAAAAATGTACAGACTAAAAACTGTCTATTAAGCGGAGCGTTCCCTCCGGGCCGCGCTGTACGCTCATACGCCCGCAAGGCCTTAAGCTCAGGGCCGGTATCCGCTGCCATCGCTAATGCGGGCAAATTGAAATATCGTGTCGAATTTGTTCCGGCGGTCCCGAATCTCAATTTTTTATCTCTTGTATCGCTTTAATTAAATTCCACCCTACCTCATTCCCGTTGCTTGCATTGTTTGTTAAAACAGCCACCGCTATCTGTTTATTTAAATCTATACAAACAGCGGCACGATAACCATAGGTTGCGCCTGCATGCTGTAGTATGTTTCTACTGTCAGGATAATAATACCAGACTAACCCCACGATAGAATTCCCTTTGTCAAAAGTTACCTGATGTGTTAACTGGAAAGCTGCATTGAGCGTTGACTCTTTGGTAGATAGTTGTGCCTTTGCATAGGTGATAAGATCAGACGTCGAACTTTTTATATCGCCGGCCGAACGAATTGCCGCCAGCTTAACATAAGGGACAGGCTCAATGAACATGTCATAACCTTGCGCCAGATCTTTAGTCTTTAAACTATCCACAAAAAGCCCGGTTTCGCTCATTTTCAAGGGCGTTGTAATGTACTGACTAACTAATTCGGGAAATGGCTTTTGATATATCCTCTCCAACAATACACCTAACAAACCAACTGCCAAATTACTGTACTTATATTCGGTACCCGGCTGCGTTGTTTGTTTAAAATGTTTAAGGAATTTGAATAAGTCGCTTGCATTATAATTTTTCAGCGGTTGGTTTGCGTCGGTCACCTTAATTCTGTAACCTAAATCATCCCGGGGAAAGCCCGATGTATGATTGGCTAATTGTTTAAAAGTTATCTTTTGAAGATCAGGATTATTAGCTACCGAATCTGGCAAATATTTGGCAATAAGGGTTTCGAGCGTAACCTTTTTCTGATTTACGGCTATGGCAAGTAATGTCGAGGTAAACGTTTTGGTTATCGAGCCAATATCGTAAAGGGTGTGATTGTCTGGCAGGTTATAATGGCCCTTTTGCCGTTCGCCGTAATTATAAAAATAAGTATCCCCCTTGTAAAAAACGGCAGCACTCAGACCAACATTACCCATAGTTTGTATATAGGGCGAAATAGCTTTGTCTGCCGCGCTATCCACCCGTGTTTTCAATTGATTATCAGTCAAAACCTTATTAGCTTTTTTATCTTTCTGGGTATATAATTGAAAATAAAAGGTATTGAATTTCCCTTCCTTAGTTAATGATCCGATGGAAATCCTGAAAATCCCTAAGGCATAAGTATTTACACCATCCGAGTTTCCTATAAAAACAGCCGGCGGCATTGGTGCAAACGTCAAGATCCCATTAGTCGAACTTCGCCACTCATTTGCATTTACCTTGCTTTTAAAAACATCTCCGGCAAAAAGGTAGGCATCATCCACCTGGTTATGCTGTATCATGTCCAGTACTTTATGGGCAAGCATGTCTAATTTTCGCGAATCTGGGTTTATAGTAACAGGTTTGATATCTGCCTGGTAAGGTATGATACCAAGTGTTTTGATCTTACCCCGTTTATCTAAACTTACATAACAATTTACCGTTATTTTCCCCACCAGTTTATACATACTCACAGAGTCATTACCTATTATGAAATTTACACTTGTAAAGGGCAGCATCATGGACATTTTTTCCTGGTAAGAACTTATGAAAGCGGCATACGGTAAACGCTTTCTAAAATCGGTATCAGTTAATTGAAAAGCACTGTCGGGCTTATGCTCATTAAGATAACGGAAAGCTAATTTTGTAACGGCATCGGTTCTTTTGTCCGAGTTTTCAGGTTTACAACTAACCAAACAAGTTGTCGAAATAAAAAGGGCAATGATAAAAACATAGCGAAAGGTCATGGCAGTAATTTTAAACTAAGCTATTGAATTATTATCGTTTTTTTCAGCTGATTAAAATCTGCTGCCATTATCTCTTCACCCTTGCGAAGACAAGATCGAAAATATCGAACATCGATTTTAATAATAAATGATGAAATACTTCATCATTCGATGTTCAACATTCGTCATTCGATATTAAAAATCAATCAACACCCACTACTGGTCTAAGTTACATTTCATTAAACTTAGACCTAAAATGACGCAAGTTTTCAACTTACCTTGCAGGATGACCACCGCAAGCAGAATGCTTGCTCCATTATAGGACGAAGTTACGCTATCGCTAAATCGACCACTAAAGAGGCAAAACAAGTGATCCGGAAAAATGACTTTTAAGTCATAAAACATGATCCAAAGTGATCCGCTTTTTGTTTTATTTTATTTTAATTATTTGATTAACAATCATTTATATTTTTTAAGTGATCCGGGTGATACATATACACACGTGGATCACTTTGCCACAATGCTGAAAAATAGATACACCCTCCTTACCGCTTGCGGAAGGATGGTCCAGCGAAGCGTAGACCGGGTGAGTCCCAGCGCCAGTCATTTTTCCTTTTTTTATTTGACCCTAAGCACCTTATCGTTACATTTGATAAAGACCCTAATTATATTTAAACTATGCCAGCCGTTCGCTATCACGCGCGCTTTAAACGTGCTGATGCAATTTTTCTAATCGCCATATTACTGGTATTGGCCGGCAGTAATTATGCCCTGGCGCAAACCTGTACCGGCAGCGCGGGCGAACCCATCGTAAACACTACTTTCGGGAACAATACAGGGCAGGAGTTGGATTACGGTACCACCAGCTTTCGATACGTTCCCGGTTGCCCTGCAGACGGATCGTATACAATTGTAAATGGAACTACCGGTTGCTATACCGGCTGGCACACGGTTATTCACGATCATACCGGCGACAGCAACGGACTATTTATGCTGGTAAATGCCACAACCGATCTCAATGATATTTATGTAAAACGTGTCGACGGCCTTTGCTCGGGTACCACTTATCAATTTTCGGCCTGGCTTTTAAATATGGCAAAGACTTTGGGGACCGATCCTAATGTCACTTTCATCGTCGAAAAATTAGACAATACCGAAATAACCCGTTTTAACCCCGGAGATATAGCTAAGACCGCCACCCCTACCTGGCAGCAGTACGGATTTACATTTCCCTTACCTGCAGGAGTAAGCTCGGTTATCATCCGCATACGTAACAATGCGCCGGGCGGAACAGGCAATGATCTGGCTTTGGATGACATTATGTTCAGACCTATGGGCCCGCCAATTACCGTAGGCATTCAGGACGTAGCAGGCACTTCTGTAACAGTTTGCCAAAACTCCCCTCAACTAACTCTTTTTGCCAATGTAGGCACCTGCTTCCCCCACACAAGTTATCAATGGCAGGTTTACAGATCGGATATCCCTTCGTCTTCTTGGACAGATATAGGGGCTCCAAACAGCCCAACTTGTAATGTCAGTACCATATTATACGGCGTCTATCAATATCGTTTAGTGGTAGCCGACGATGGAAATATCCAATCGCCCAAATGCAGGACTATATCAGCGCCGTTAAACATTAACATTTCATCGCCCGTACGGCCGATAATCAATATAATACCATCTAAAACCAGTATTTGTGCATCAGAAGAAGTAACGTTTAATACATACGCCTCGAGTGTTGGGCAAGGTACACCTACCTATATATGGCTGATAAACGGTGTTTCGGTTAACAATCCCGAGGCCCAATACGTCACCACGGACCTTCGGGATGGAGACGTAGTAACCTGCCAGCTTATCAGCAATTTAACATGTGCCGTTCCTGCTTCATCTCAACCTGTTACCATGCATGTAAGCGGCGTTGCACCTGTAATAAATGTTACCGCATCAGCAAATAATGTGTGTGCAGGCACGCCGGTTACCTTCACCGCAACTACCAACCAAACTACGGGTATCAGTTACCAATGGCAGATTAATGGCGTAACAAAACCCTTCACCAATGCTACTTTTACCAGCACCGACCTTAAAAATGGCAGTATCGTAACTTGCATGGTAAGCAGTTCAACCTGTACCACGCCGGTTTCGTCTGATGCTATTAAGATGAATATTATCGACGCTGTACCATCGGTCAGCATTGTTACGTCAAATACAACCGTATGTCCAAACACGGCGGTTACCTTTAATGCTGATCAGATTCCCGGAGCGTCCTACCAATGGCAGATCAATGGCAATGCCACCGGATCAAACAATGCCGTTTTAGTAGCTCCGCGGGTTAATGACGGCGATGTTGTCAATTGCCTGGTACTTACTGATGCAGCTTGTTCTGCACCAATCTCAACTAATTCTATTACGATGCATGTTTCGTCGCCCATAACATCAGTAGTCCTGAGCGCATCGCCAGCAACGGCATGTAAAGGCGCACCGGTAACCCTTACTGCAACTGCCGACCAGACTACAGGCGCATCTTACCGGTGGCTGGTAAACGGGCAAACAGTTACCGGTACCGAAAACACTTTGGTTAAAACCGATTTGAATAATAATGACGTAGTGACCTGTCAGGTAACCACAACCGGCAATTGTTCTCCGCCTGTACAATCAAACCCGATAACTATCGCGGTGACTGATCTGCCGCAAATCAACCTGCCTGATTCTTCTTACCAAATTTATAATGGCGAAAGTGTTACCCTCGCAGCAACAGCGACAGGCACCGGGTTAACCTATCAATGGTCGCCGGCTGTGGGTCTTGACAGGACAGATATAGCTAATCCAATTGCGCACCCTACCCAAACCACGCAATACACTTTGCTGGTAACCAATGCCGGTGGCTGTACACAAACAAGCCACCCCGTGACGGTCAAAGTACTGATCAAGGATATTGTCGCCCCAAATTCATTTACCCCTAATAATGATGGCATCAACGACAAATGGGAGATCCGGGGCTTATCAGACGACCCGAGGGCCCGGATCATGGTCTATAACCGGTACGGCGCGGCCGTATTCTCCAGCGTCGGCTACCAGTCATCGTGGGACGGAACCTGTAATGGGAAAATCCTGCCCACAGGTGTTTATTATTACAATATCCGCCTGAGCGATAAAACCCGGAAGTTTACCGGGTACGTAGCTATTATACGTTGAACGAGTGATAAGTGAGTGGATAGTGAGTAGCAGGTGGGTGAATGTTTCGGATATATCAACTATTTAATCAGAAAGTTTATTTCATTTTGTTCCGCTTGTTTCACTTCTTCAGGTGAAACAAAGCCTTCATTATCCCTGCTCGGTTTTCACCAGTTCCCTAACATCAAAACCCTTATTAGCGGCCAGGTTAACAAGGTAGTTATAAGTCTGGGTATCCATCTCAGGTTTCCGGCCCAAAACCCACAGATACTTCCGGTTTGGGTGTCCAACCAACGCATAAGAGTAATCATGTGCCAAACCAATGATCCAGTATTTACCCTTAAACGGCCATTGAAACTGCACCGCCAGCTTCGCGTTGGTTTGGGTATCGGTAACGGTAGCTCTGCCATTGGCTACCTTGATCTTGCCGTCCTTAACACAAGTATTGATAACCCGGATAGAGCCGTCGCCGTTAAGGCTGTATTCGGCCGTAGTGTGGCTGCAGCCAAGCTCAAAGCGTTGGGGAAAAGCGGCTATCTCATACCATTTGCCCAGGTACTTATCAAGCTCCACATATTGTACGGTCGATAAAGATTTGTTCTTAGAATATAAAGCCAGGGCCGCAATACTGGTCAACCCAAAAGCCGCTGTTCCCGCTATGATCTCTTTCCTGTTTTTCATGTTTAAATAACACCCGGCAATACCCAAAAGTTTCTGCCGTTAAATAAAAAAACAGATATTTGAGGTATGACGGTAAGTATTTTAGGCTGCGGATGGTATGGTTTAGAGCTAGCTAAAGCATTGGTAAATAAATGGATAAAAGTAAAAGGCTCCACAACTTCGACCGGAAAGCTGGAGCTGTTGTCCCAACAGGGCATTGAACCATATCTCATCAACCTGTCAACCGACGAACTCATTGACACCGAATTCTTTGATTGCGATGTACTCTGGATAGCCATCCCTCCACGTGCCCGGTCAGGCAACGGTGAAGCTTGTTTGCAGCATATCCAAAAGTTGATACCGCAGGTTAAGGCTGGTAATATTAAACAGGTAGTATTTATCAGCTCGACCGGCGTATATGGCGATCATAATACAGAGGTCACAGAATTGGACGCCCCCAACCCGGACACCGAATCAGGCAGGATACTGTTGGCTGCCGAGGAATTACTGAAAGCAGAATCCGCATTCACTACCACCATAATTCGCTTCGGCGGATTGATAGGTCCGGGCCGTGATCCGGGTAGATTCTTTGCAGGTAAGACTGACATCCCCAACGGCGAAGCACCTGTAAACCTCATCCATTTAACCGACTGTATCGGTATCAGTTGCTCGGTATTGGATAAACAGGCATTTGGGCATACCTATAATGCAGTATCGCCCTCGCATCCAGCTAAAGCTGAGTTTTACATTGCCGCAGCCAAAGCTTCGGGCCTGGAAGCACCTCAGTTTATTCAAGAGATGACTGATTGGAAGATCGTGTCGAGTGTGAATATTAGTGAGTTTTTGGGATATGAATTTAAACACCAATTGTCATCCTGACATAGTTCGGGATGACAAGCAGATATCATTCCACTCCGTTCACATTCATCTTCAAAGTATAAATACTCTTAGACGCTGTGATAAACAGAATATCGCGGTTCTTACCCGCAAAACAAACGTTACCTGTCCATTTATCGGTATTAGGTATGTTGGCTATCTTTTTACCATCAGGACTAAAAATAGTAACCCCGCGGCCGGTGATATAGATATTGCCTTTTGCGTCCAGCGTCATACCGTCCGAGCCTACGTTAAACAACAGTGTCTTGTCGCTCAGGGTAGCGTCCTTATTAATAGTATAACGATAAGTCTTTTGTGCGCCCAGGTCTGACACATAAAGATATTTGCCATCCGGAGTACCTACAATACCATTAGGCTGGCGCATATCGCCAATTACCTTTACCGGGGTTTTACTGCCTTTGGGTAGATAATAAACATGCTCACCGTCCAGTGCGGAATGTTTGCGGGTCCAGTAATCGCGCTGGTAGTATGGATCGGTCATGTAGATGCCGCCTTTGCTATCCAACCATACATCGTTGGGGCCGTTAAGCTGTTTGCCCTCCAGATCGGTCACCAGTACCGTAACCTTGCCTTTTGGGCTGATAGACCATAGTTCGCCTTTATCATCGGCGCAGGTAATCAAGTTACCTTTTTTGTCGAAATAAGTACCGTTAGATCGCCCTGATTCGTCCATAAACACCGAAAGTTTACCGGTTTCTACCTCATATTTCCAGATCTTGTTATTCGGCTGATCGGTAAAAAGCACGTCTCCATTTTTATCCACCGAACACCCCTCGGTAAAAGCAAATTGATCAGATATCCGTTTGGGTTTTGACAAGGTGTCAAACAAATTGTGTTGTGCAGATGCAGTCATGGCTGTTAGGGTAAATGCAGTTAATGCTATGGCTTTTTTTATAGATGTCATTATTATTATCGGTTTTATCAATCATTAATTGCAGCTTCTTTAAATAGCCCGAAATCGCTTAAGGCGGGACTGGCAGCGGCGGCGGTTATTCTAAGTCTTACTTTGGCAGTGGTTACATCGTCCCTTAACCGGATCAGCCGGTTACCGCCTATACTGGTAGCTGAACCCACTTCTTCCCATTTGCCGTCGTTCCATACATCAACAGCCACACGATCGATCCGTTGGCCTAATTTAATGTTTTCGCGCAGGCGTACCACATTAAATGTTTTAGGCTGATGCAGATTCAAGATCAGTTCAGGAGTGGTCACCTTATTATCCGTTGCCCAATAAGTATAGCGGTCATTATCTACCAGATTAGCCGGGCCAAACTTATGTTTGTTATTGCCGCGAATGTTGCTGGCTGTTAATGTCGCGCCTTTAGCCAGGTTGGTTTTGAAGGTTTCTTTTAGGATGTTACCAAATTCGGTAAGTGATTTTACATCATTATCAGCCAATAAACCTAATCTGTTAGGTGACAGACCCAGGTCCAAACCTGCACCCCTGCCAACGCTTTTGTAGTACAGATCCAGCAACGTTGCCGGCGATTTCACCTTATCATCCTGCGAGGCATGGTAAAACCATCCCGGACGCAGCGCTACATCACACTCGGCAGGCATCCAGTATTTACCATCGCGCTGGCCCTCGGTGCCTTCCTTGTCCAGCACAAAGCCATTGCCCGGCGCCTTTCCCGGCTCGGGTGAGTGCGGTGTGTAAGTAGCCCAGCAAGTTTCGCCTGCTACCCCATGCTCATTACCTACCCAGCGCACATCCGGCCCAACATCGCCAAAAATCATAGCACCCGGCTGCAACTTACGGGCTATACCCCAGGTTTCGTCCCAGCCGTAATATGTCGAGCGGTCAATAGTACGTTTCTCATTAGCGCCGCCGTAGTAGCCATCGCCGCCATTGGCGCCATCATGCCACACTTCAAACAGCGGGCCGTAATTACTATATAGCTCTTTTAACTGTTTGCGATAAACCTGGGTAACATACTCCGGCTTGCCGTATAGGGCGCTGTTCCGGTCCCAGGGCGAACAGTAAACGCCCATTTTCATACCAAGCTTATCGCAGGCTTCACGGTATTCGCGCAGGATATCGCCCTTACCATTTTTATAAGGGCTTTTAGAGATGTTATGTTCAGTGGTTTTTGTGGGCCATAAACAAAAGCCGTCGTGGTGCTTGGCTACTACGATGATCCCTTTAAAACCTCCGGCTTTAGCCGCGCCGACAATCTGCATGGCGCTAAATTTAGTCGGGTTCACAATTGCCGGATCTTCGTCGCCATTGCCCCATTCTTTATCAGTGTAGGTGTCCGGCCCAAAATGGATCAGGCAATACATCCCTATTTCCTGCCATTTTAATTGGCGGGCGCTTGGCAGCGGTCCGTAAGGTTTGGGTGCCGATTGACTAAATCCAGTTATGCCTATGCCGCATAGCAAGGCTGTAAGTAACAGTTTATTCATGAGGGTTATATTGGTTTAGCTAATGTAAATGTTTTTGTAATAGGTTGGGTGATTTTTTAATATCTGGCGGCGGATACTCACCCGGTCTACGCTTTGCTGGACCACCCTCTTCCGCAAGCAGGAAAGAGGCGTATCGATTTTTAATATCGGATGATAAATTCTGAATTCCAATAATGAAGTACTTCACATTTATTATTAGCATTCGATGTTCGATATTTTTCAGCCTTATGGCAAAGTGATCCACGAGTGTATATGTATCACCCGGATCACCTTAAAAACATTAACTATTTGATTGTCAATATTTTAATAAAATTATTTTTGAAAAGCGGATCACTTTGGATCACTTTTTATGACTTATATGTCAGGATTTTGGATCACCTGTAACTGACCCGTTCAAAAAAAATTTACACTTTTGATGATTAATACTGGATTGAATTTACACGTTTTATTTAATACTGAAATAGGTTTATTTCTTTATTCGTCCCATCTGACCCGTCCTTGTGTTGTCACTACAGATGTGGGAAGATTAACCGAGCCCTACCCATTTGCATAACTAATATATTTTGCTAAATTTGTTAGCATGAAGCGTTCGGGAAGTGCAGATTTACCATTACATTACGGCTATGTGCCGCAGTGGCTGGCAGAACGGATGGCCAAATTGGGACTGGCTGTGGTGGAGACTATAGTAATGGACTATGGCAAG
>DATCXS010000401.1:0-3408 GCA_036565645.1 Mucilaginibacter sp. | reverse complement strand
CCTACCGGGGGAGACCCGATACTATCAGGTTAGAGCGGCTTATGAAAAAAAAAATTGTGATTGCTATTACCGGCGCAAGTGGTTCTATTTACGCCAGACTGCTGCTACAGAAATTACAACAACTCAATAGCCAGATTGCCGAGGTTGCTGTTGTAATGTCTGATAATGCTAAACAAGTATGGCAGTTTGAGTTAGATAATCAGGATTACGATAAACTCCCTTTTAAATTTTACGCAAAAAATGATTTCATGGCCCCCTTTGCTTCAGGTTCGGCAAAGTTTGATGCTATGGTTATCGTGCCATGCTCAATGGGCACCCTGGGCCGCATAGCCGGTGGTATTTCTGACGATCTGATTACCCGGGCTGCTGACGTAATATTGAAAGAGCGTCGCAAATTGATTCTTGTAGCCCGCGATATGCCTTTTAGTTTAATTCATATACGTAATATGGCAACTGTTACCGAGGCCGGAGCCATTGTCTGCCCGGCTGTGCCATCGTACTATAACAAGCCGCAAACAGTCGAAGAAGTGGCGCTGACCGTGGTGAACCGTGTTATTGATTTGATGGGATTGGAAAATGAAAGCTACCGGTGGGGAGAGGAGTGATTATTTAACAAAGTTTGAAATAAAAAAAACTTTCTATATCTTGTTGTAAATAACCTTTATTCACAATTAATCTTTCAAAAATGAAATCAAAATCAACAGCCTACATTCTATGGTTTTTTTTAGGCATAATTGGCGCCCACAAATTCTATCTTAATAAAACAGGTATGGGAATTCTATACTTTTTTACATTTGGTATCTTTGGTATAGGTTGGCTTATTGATTTATTTACACTGGGAAGTCAGGTAGATACTTTCAATGCTTTATTTGGAAGATCTTTTGGTGCAAATCAAAACAATAATGTAAATAACATTGTGGTGAATGTACCTGGTCAGGGGCAGGTTAACTCGCCTAATGTATCCGAGCAATTACATAAACTCCACGAGTTAAAGGAGAAAGGTATTTTGACCGATGAAGAATATAATATTCAAAAAGGTAAAGTTTTAGCTTAATTAGTTATATAATTTCAACGCCGTCATGCTATGTGGCTTACTATGATAATTACCAAATTGATGGATATTAAAACATTTCCTTTATATCATTCCGGCTGGTTCATAACTACTTCTGAAAATTGTCGGTAAGTCGCATCCGGATTATTAGATAGCGCTGAGCCTGAATCCGTTTAGTGGTTTAGCTATATTTAGTATATTTGCAGCCGCAAATGAATAAAAAAGTAGCATTTTATACGCTGGGATGTAAACTCAATTACTCGGAAACATCAACACTGGGCCGCTTGTTTAGTAATGCCGGCTTTGATACCGTTGATTTTACTGATACGCCGGACGTATTTGTGATCAATACCTGTTCGGTAACTGATAATGCCGACAAGAAGTGTAAGAAGGTAGTGAAAGAAGCATTAAAGGTGTCGCCAAATGCTTATGTGACAATCGTTGGCTGTTATGCGCAATTAAAGCCTAAAGAGATAGCAGAAATACCTGGTGTTGACATGGTTTTAGGCGCTGCAGAGAAATTTCAGATCATTGAGCATATTACAGATCTTACCAAAAAAGAAAAAGCCGTTGTTTATAATCAGCCGGTATCTGAGGCTAATGAATTTGTACCTGCTTATTCGTTTGGCGACCGCACCCGTACCTTCCTAAAGGTGCAGGACGGTTGCGATTACTCCTGTTCATTCTGCACTATTCCACTGGCGCGTGGCGCCAGCAGGAGCGATACCATTGATAGTGTTATCCTGCAGGCGGTACAAATTGCGGAGTCGGGAGTGAAAGAGATAGTACTAACCGGGGTTAACCTGGGCGATTTTGGGATCATCAACGGTCAGCGTGAGGCACGTTTCTTTGACCTGGTAAGAGCTTTAGACGAAGTTGAAGGTATTGACCGTATCCGCATATCATCTATCGAACCAAACTTATTAGCAGACGAAATTATTGCCTTTGTGGCGCAATCAAAACGCTTCGTGCCGCATTTTCATATTCCGTTGCAATCAGGTTCTGATAAGATTTTGGGGCTAATGCGTCGTCGATACAAACGCGAACTGTATGCAGACCGCGTAGCAAAAATTAAAGAATTAATGCCCGATTGCTGTATAGGTGTCGATGTCATTGTAGGTTTCCCCGGCGAAACGCGTGAGGACTTTATTGATACCTATAACTTTCTGAATGGGTTGAATATATCTTATCTGCACGTATTTACTTATTCTGAACGAGCCAATACCTTAGCTGCCGAAATGAAAGGCACCGTACCCGGCTCAACCCGTGCGGACAGGAGTAAAATGTTGCATATCCTTTCAGACAAGAAACGACGTGCTTTTTATGACAGCCAGCTTGGCAGAACGGAGGAAGTTTTATTTGAGGGCGACATCAAAGACGGCTTTATGCACGGCTTCACCCGCAACTATGTAAAGGTCAAAACCAAATTTGACCCTGTACTGGTAAACGAGCTAAAAAGCGTTTGTTTAACAAATATTTCATCTGATGGTGACGTTGAAATAACCGAAAGCCAGGAAATATTGGTACATTAAACCTATATTCGCAGCAAATTATTTAGCTATGTTTCCAAGCTTAAGTTCTCTTATCAAATATTTATTCGGTTTAGATATACCGCTTCCCGTACAAACTTTTGGCTTTTTTGTGGCGCTTGCTTTTATGGCAGCTTACTGGGCTTTTGTGCAGGAGTTTAAACGTAAAGAGAAGCATGGCGTTATCCATTCGTTTGAAAAAACGGTTACCATAGGTAAACCTATCAGCACCACAGAATTATTAGCTAACGGCTTATTTGGCTTTATTTTAGGATTTAAGTTAGTTGACATGGCATTTCATTATAGTGCCATGATAAACGATCCTCAAGGCTTTTTACTATCAGCCCGTGGTAACTTTATGGGTGGCATTATTATGGGCGTTGTATTTGCTTACTGGGCCTATGCTGAAAATAAGAAACACGTATTGGCAAAACCCGAAACCCGCGTGATAAGGGTACACCCGTACGAGCTGATGGGTAATATTTTATTATGGGCAGCGATATTTGGTTTTGCCGGTGCCAAGGTGTTTAACGCTTTGGAGAACTGGAACGATTTTATGGCCGACCCCGTAGGTATGCTGATTGGGTTTAGCGGACTTACATTTTACGGCGGATTAATTTGCGGTGGTGCCGCAGTACTTTATATTGCCTATAAACACGGTATAAAACCGTTGACCATGCTGGACATTGGCGGGCCGGGTATGATGTTAGCTTATGGCGTGGGCCGTATCGGCTGCCAGATGTCGGGCGATGGGGATTGGGGTATACCTAATCTGGCACCTAAACCACATTGGTTAAGCTGGGCGCCAGACTGGATGTGGTCATTCAA
>DATCXS010000222.1:0-2342 GCA_036565645.1 Mucilaginibacter sp. | reverse complement strand
ACTTTGACCAAAAACTGCTGATCCGATAAATACCAGTCCTAATGCTACATTAGCTATTTTACTGATCATTTTCATTGCTTAATTAATTTTTAGTTAGTATGTGTTTATAAGTTTCGTTTAATAATAATTTCCCGCTGAGGCAGTGAGTCGGGTAGTATGCCTGACCTTAAAATTATCCTTTGTCCACGCTCGCTCAATATAAATTGACCGAAACCTGAGGCAAGTCCCATTTTGCCCGTGCAGTTGACAAGGTACAAATTTCTGGCAAAAGGATACTGTTTTAGCGCTAAAGTTGTTTGTGAGGGTTTAAAGTATTGGTTGGGGGCCTTTTTATTACTTTCATCCTTTATGCCTACAATCTTCACCTTCCTTACCGCATCTGCATAATCATCATCCGGGTCATTCAACCAGTCAAACCCTGTTATGCCAATGGCTTGCGGGTGCTGGCTAATATATTTTATAACCTCTTTATTATTTTTGACAGCAAAAATATTCTTTAGTTTAAAATCTTTATTTCCTGAAAAGTCTTTTAAATACCGTACTAAACTTGAGTTTGGATTATCAAAAACGATATTTGTATTTCTTTTTATTTGACCGTTAAGCATTTTTTTGACATCGCTCACGGTCATCTGCGTATCTGCCGATGCCTCATTTACTATAAATGTAACCGCATCAATAGCAAAACGGTTTATTACCGGCGGTAGTGTGCGCCCGGTTAAAATCTTTTTTTCTTCAGGGTTCAGTTCGCGCGTTAAAATGGCAAACCTTACGCTGTCGTTTAATAAACGCCGTAAAACAGTGTTTTCTGTCTGATATAAAATTTGAAGGTGTGCTTTCTCGTTGAAATGTTTAAAAATATAAACTTCTTCGGCAACAATAGGCTGTGCCGATTCGTCGGCCGCTATGTTGACAGTACCGCTATTAACCGTGTCCTCCTGCACTGCCGGGCCTGTTTTTTGCTTGCAGCTTTGCAAACAAACCAGTGCAGATAAGCATAAAACTAAAAACCCGGATTGTTTATTCATCAATGTCTTCTTTTCTAAATAGCCTTATAAATCTGTACACTCCGTAAACTATAAGAAGTATGCCGAATAGTATCTTTCTGGTGCCATAATCGGGCAATATCTTATCCCAAAAAATTACGGCAAGACCGGCGGCTAAATAACATATAAATGCAAAAACTCCAAAAATGAACAGAAACCGCCTTGGGGGCGATTTCTGTTTATTACGAGAATGTGATGGCATGCTTTATTCCTGAGTATCCAATGTAAAGTTGATTGGAACAGTGTAAGATACACGAACATTGCGGCCATTTTGCTTACCCGGCGACCATTTCGGTGATTTTTTCAATACACGCATAGCCTCGTTTTTCATGGTTTCACTTGGGCCACGTATTGCCTTAATATCGGTTAAGCTGCCATCTCTTTCAACAACGAAAGTACAGATAACCTTACCGCTTACGCCGTTCTCTCTATCAACAGCAGGAAATTTAATGTTATCCTGCAGATATTTAGCGAAAGCATCCAGACCACCCGGGAATTCCGGTTGTTTTTCTACCTGGGTAAATATCTGGTTAGGATCTTCCTCAGTAACAGCTTTGGTATCGCTGTTACCTACCGGCTCATCAATCCTGATATCAGCATTCGGATCACCCTTTTGATCTTTCTGACCAGGGTCTGATTGCTTTAAGTCCTTCTGAGTTGGAGGGTCCTCATGCACCTCGTTATCCGGTTTTACAATCGGCGGAGGGAATTTCACCACATCCGTTTTTGGTTTTGGTGGTTCCGGCGGTGGTGGCGGAGGTAATTTCTTCTGATCAACCGGCGGCGGTGTCAGCACCACGTCGGTGATCTTTACTTTTACCGGAGCTTTAGGGATGAACCCTTTGATCTTATTGATAATTGTTGGTAACGAAATTACAAATATGAAGAATACAGCACCGAATATAAGAGCACGAACAGTTCTGCCTGGACTATTTTTTCTTAATTCGTATGCACCGTACGATTTGTTTCTGCCGCTAAAAACAACCTCGATCCACTCTGGATTTAATATGTCTAATTTAGATCTAAGCATTATTTGAAGCTTTAAATTTAAAATTACTGTTAATAAATATTATCTCTTTTCAGAAGATCAATTTCAGGCTGAGATATTTCGACAATAGCGCGTTGCTCATTACCAATGATATTTAACTCATCCATCATGGTGACCATGTCGTAATAAGTAGATTTATCACTCGGCTTAATCAATACGATCATCGGTTTGCCTGATTTCGCTAAAACCTCTTTGCTTTTGTCCAATAAAGACTCGCGGATGCCTGTTTTGCCAAAACCGGTAACGGTAGG
>DATCXS010000443.1:0-2605 GCA_036565645.1 Mucilaginibacter sp. | reverse complement strand
TTTAGAAATTACAAAATGGAACCTTTTAATGGTAAAGTTTATTTGTTTAAGGCAAAAATATGTGTTCATTATGTTTATGATACCGAATTTTTAGGTTGGAAGAAATATGCCCTCGGCGGTGTTGAATTGTATGATGTACCCGGCGATCACTTAACAATGATCAGGCCGCCACATGTAGAAGTGTTTGCATCTATACTGAGTGACAGTTTGGATAACAAGGAAGATAGTTTAGAAACTAAAGAAATATTGCATAACATTTCTACTAGTTCTGATACCATAAAACAGATTAAGATTTCGCTATAAAGGCATTGGTTTAAAATATTAAAATGATGATACTAACTATTACAACAGAAAACCTGGAAGATTGCGTATATGCTTTTTTAAAAGCCTATAACGGCCCTCCATGGAACTATAACTGGACCTACGAGAAAGCAAAAAAATACCTTTCTGAATATGTCGGAAGCGAGCAATTTGTTGGATTTGTTTTATATGACGAAGGACAAATTGTAGGCGCCACTTTTGGGCATATTAAAACATGGTGGACCAGCGAGCAATTAATGATTGACGAGTTTTTTATATCGGGCGAGAAGCAAGGGATGGGTTATGGTAAAAAGCTACTCTCCTATTGCGACCAATATGCATCAGAGAACAACGTTGGTTCTATTGTGTTAATGACAAACCGTTATATGCCAGCATACGGCTTTTATAACAAAATTGGTTACACCACCACAGAACAATATGTCTTTATGTTTAAACAAATTATGTAACGCACAGTTGTAAAACTATTCATTGTTTAACTGGTTATCCTTACCGTATAATTTAAACTATTACCATGAAAAACATTACTCAAATCACACTTTTGGCACTTTCTTTAATCATCTCATCATGCAGTACATTTAAAGATAGCGGATACAAAAACGTATCATACTTTCAAAACCGCAATCATTCAGGCTTTTACGAAGAAAAAATTGATAATTATACCCCGTTTAAAATACAACCTGATGATATTTTAGGCATAAACGTAAATAGCATTAACCAGGAAGCCGCTTCAGTATTTAACACCAGTACTAACCGGGTTAACGGTTCAAGCCCGGATGCTATTAATCCCGTTTATGGTTTTAAGGTAGATGCTAAAGGCAATGTGCAATTGCCCTTAGTAGGTGAAATGAAAGTAACCGGAATGACCACTGATGAGGTGGCCAAGCAATTAACCGGTAATTTGCTGCCTTATCTAAAAAACCCGATAGTTAATATCCGTGTGTTAAACTTCAAAGTATCAGTTTTTGGCGATGTATTAAGGCCCAATGTATATAATATTCAAAACGAGCGAATAAATATCACCGAAGCCATAAGCCTGGCGGGAGATTTAAACATTACCGCAAACAGGAAAAATGTTTTGCTAGTGCGGGAAGAAGACGGCAAGCGCATGTATTACAATATAGATCTAACTAAAAAAGACCTGTTTGATTCGCCTTATTATTATTTACACAATCACGATGTAATATATGTAGATCCGGATAAAACTAAATACGATACTGTTAGCCGTAGCTATAAACGCACTACAATAACACTCTCTGCCCTTTCAATTGCAGCAGTTGTCCTTTCAGCCTTGTTTGTATATTATCGTTAACGTTTCAAATTTATAGTGTATTCATATTATGATTAATCGATCAACTGTTAATACTAAGCCTTATCAAAATATTGACGGCGATGACGCCGTTAATTTAAGGATGTTGCTGATGAAATATGCCGACTATTGGCAATTATTTCTTATCTCGTTTCTTATTGCCATAGTTGGCGTATTTATTTATAAAAAATATGTGCTGCCGACGTATGATATAGTGGCCACACTTGAAATACAGGATATCGGCGATAAATCTCCGGCTGAGAAAACTTCATTGGTAGATTTCCAGCAACTGGACCAGGTGAACGCTCCCCGTGTAGTGGAAAACGAAATGGAGATATTAAAATCAAACCAGATTATTAAGCAGGTGGTTGATCATTTCCAGTTGTGGGCTAATTATAAATTAAAAGGCGGCGTAATCAAAAACCCAGACCTGTATCGTAAAAGCCCAATTAAAATAAACCTGCTAAATTATACTAAGCCTATTATGCCCCGCAAACTGCAGTTTCAGCTTGTTGATGAAAATACTTACATGCTTATTGATGATGATAGCAATTCGGGCAAACATCGTTTTGGTGAAACTATAACTGATAAAACCGGTTCGTGGACAATTACAGCAAACGATAATTTAAAAAAATATATCGGCAGTGTTGTCGAAATTGAGGTAAAAGATCCGGAACTGACGGTTTTAAACTACCAAAATTCATTAAAAATAGAAGCCGAGCAAAAGCCTGCCAGCGTAATTAATATTTCCATTGCCGATAAAAATATTAAAAGAGGCCAGGACTTTATCAACTACCTGATTTATTTTTATAAGCAGAACGAAGTTGCCGAAAAAAATAAGATTGCGAAAAGCACACTTCGATTCATTGATGACAGACTCGATTCTCTTTCGGGTCAGTTGAACCATGCGGAGAATAAAATTGAGGGATACCGTAGTCAAAACGCATTGACCGATGTAAATGCGCAATCTCAAATGTA
>DATCXS010000120.1:0-10695 GCA_036565645.1 Mucilaginibacter sp. | reverse complement strand
CCCGCGCAATGCCGCTTTGATACCTGCCGCATCACCATCGTACAAAATAGTTACGTTTTTGGTAAGGCGGCCGATCAATCTGATCTGCTCGACCGTCAATGAGGTACCTGATGAGGCCACCACATTTTCGATACCCGCCTGATGTACCGAGATCACATCGGCATAACCCTCAACCAGGTAACAGTTATCCTCGTCACGTATAGCTTTCTTGGCAAAGTAAAGCCCGTAAAGGACGTTTGATTTATGGTAGATCTCCGACTCGGGCGAGTTAACATATTTGGGCACATTCTTATCGCTTTTGAGCGTGCGTCCGCCAAAGGCAATTACCCGGCCGGTAAAGCTATGTATCGGGAACATCACCCTGCCGCGATACCTGTCATACAAGGTTCCGTTATCGCGTTTAACGGACAAACCACTGTCTGTTAAAAACTCTTCCTGATATCCGTCCTTTATTGCGCGGCTGCTAAATGCTTCCCACTGGTCGGGCGAGTAGCCCAATTCAAACTTTTTGATGGTCTCGGTAGTGAAACCGCGCTCCTTGAAATAGCTTAAGCCAATAGACTGGCCCTCGTCAGTATCCAGCAAACTTTCATGAAAAAACTTAGCTGCGAACGCCGACACGATCATCAGGCTTTCGCGGCGGTTCTCTTCTTCCTTATTTTCGGCAGTTTCAACGGTTTCTTCAACCTCGATACCGTATTTTTTGGCCAGCCATTTTAAAGCCTCGGGATAGCTAAACTTTTCCAGCTCCATTAAAAAGGTAACGGCGCTGCCACCTTTGCCCGACGAAAAATCTTTAAAAATACCCTTTGCAGGCGACACCGTAAACGACGGCGTACGCTCATTAGCAAACGGCGACAGGCCCACATAGTTAGCCCCACGCTTTTTTAACTGCACAAACTCGCCTATCACCTCCACAATATCTGTGGCCTCCATTATACGGTCGATAGTTGATTTGAATATCATGCGTTAATCATTGTTATTATTTTGTACCTGCTAAAAAGATGTCAGCTGAAATGCCAAGAAAAGAGTGTAGCCCTTTTACCATTTTTAATGTAAGTTCCTTTTTTCCGGACAATACCTGAGAAACGTATCCCTTGGATCCAATGATCGGTTCAAGATCCTTTTGCTTCAAACCCTTTTCTTCCAGTTTCAATTTAATCACTTCTATCGGGTCAGGAGCGGGTATTGTGTAATTACGATCTTCATAATCTTTCACCAATAGCAATAAAATATCCAGTTCGTCACTCTCGTCAGAGCCTTCTTCTGCATGAAATATCTCTATGGTTCTGTTAAGTGCCTCGTTATATTCTGTCTCAGTTTTTAATAACTTCCATTGCTTTTCCATTTTAAATGCAGAGTTTTAAAAGCTGTCCCGCTTTGTTAAATCAATTTTGAAAATTGATAGTAGTAACATCAATCTTATTATATTCGGCATGCGCGCCAAACCATATTACATAAGCTGCCTGTTTTTTAAAGTTAAAAGAAACAACCAGCCTGAAAGAATTGCCTTTTATATTAAACACCACTCTGTTATTAGCAACAATGCTTGCATTTCCATAAACGACTTTCAAATCGTTGAAGCTTGCAAACTTTGCCTTAGATAACTCATCATACCAAATTTTCAATGAATTAGCCGCAAGTGGATACTTATTAATATAAAAAAGTATAGTCCTTCTTGTGATAATATTCATTTTAACAAATGTAATAAGTTTTCTGTTGGTAAACTAATATTTTTTAAATATGCTTTACACTTAAGCAAAAAAAAGCTGCCCCGAAATCGGAACAGCTTTTATATCTGCAAAGTCTTTAAGAGACTTTAATTATTCTGCTACTACTGTAAACGGAACGTTTACTTTCACTTCTTTGTGCAGGTTAACAATTGCGGTGTAATCACCAACAAATTTAGGCTCCTGGTCAAAAGTGATGCGACGACGGTCAACTTCGAAACCTTCTTTTTTCAATGCGTCAGCAACCTGGATAGTGTTGATGGCACCAAAGATCTTTCCGGTTTCGCCAGCTTTAGCGCCGATAGTCAGTTTAACACCTTCTAAACGGGCAGCAATAGCGTCAGCGTCTTTGCGTATTTTTTCTTGTTTAAATGCAGCTTGTTTCAGGTTTTCGGCCAAAACTTTACGTGCAGATTCAGTAGCTAATACAGCGTAACCTTTCGGGAACAAAAAGTTACGGCCGTAGCCTGGTTTCACGGTTATGATATCGTCCTTGTCGCCCAGGTTTTTTATGTCTTGTTTTAAAATAACTTCCATTGTCTTTTACCTCCGCTGATTATTTTAATGAGTCTGTAACATAAGGTAATAAACCAATATGGCGTGCGCGTTTAACAGCTTGAGCCACTTTACGCTGAAACTTCAATGAAGTACCGGTTAAACGACGTGGTAATACTTTACCCTGATCATTAACAAATTTCAATAAAAAGTTAGCGTCTTTGTAATCGATATACTTGATACCGTTCTTTTTAAAACGGCAGTATTTCTTACGGTTATCCTCTACTTTAGGGGCAGTTACGTATTTAATTTGGTCGTTTGCCATTAGTTTGCCTCCTCTGTTTTAGCTGCAGGTTTTTTGTTAAAAGCACCACTGCGTTTTTTCTCATTGTAAGCTATGGCATGTTTGTCCAAAGCAATTGTCAGGAAACGCAAAACACGCTCATCGCGTCTTAACTCGACTTCCAATTTGTTAATTAATTCACCTGGAGCCTTAAATTCAGTTAAGTGATAGTACCCTGTAGTTTTCTTTTGGATTGGGTACGCTAATTTTCTCAAACCCCAATTATCCTCCTGGACAATTTCGGCTCCGCCGTCAGTAAGTGTTTTGCTGTATTTAGCTATTGCCTCTTTAGCAGTTTCTTCTGACAACAACGGGGTTAGAACGATCACGATTTCGTACTGTTGCATTGTTATACTTTGATTTTTAATTATTTACCCGATAATTCGGGGCTGCAAATGTAGCGATAAGTTTATATTAATGCAAGCATATTTAATATAATATTAAGTTAACGATAGCGTTTTATAAAGTAGCTAATTTTAAAACATTAACACAGGGTTAGCTGTCTATTATATACGCCACCGCTTAAAACATTACCGCCATGGAATTTGATTATATTGAAAGCCAAGCATCTGTCAATCACAACACTTTTAGGTATGATGTTATTTATTTCCAGCACCCGGATGAAGATGATTCTACCGGCGACGATTGGGACGAGGAAAGCAAGGACGATTTTGACGATGAAGAATTTGAGGATGAGGCCGAAGATGTTGACGACCTTCACGAGATACGCGTAGATGATGATCTGAACGAACCAGGCGAAGATGATGAGTACGACATCACCAACCCCGACCCGGAGGATGACCATCTGCCGGAAGAGGAAGAGTAATATTCCAAATCATATTGTCATTCTGAGTGGAGCGAAGAATCTTATACGCTTAAACAAGATTCTTCGCTCCACTCAGAATGACAAATCGACTATAAGACTTACGAAGTTTTAAAAGCTTCGTAAGTCTCTCCCAACTATCTGTCATCCTTCTAATTTTTCAACAATCCCTCATCCCACTTTTAGGAGCCGCAATTTCTTGTTACCTTAGTAGCTGTGGATAATTTCATTGTTTCGGCACGCAAATACCGCCCGGTTACTTTCGAAACCGTTGTCGGTCAGCAACATATAACAAACACCCTAAAAAACGCCATCAGGAATAATCAGCTGGCGCAGGCGTTTTTGTTCTGTGGTCCGCGTGGCGTGGGTAAAACTACCTGTGCGCGTATCCTTGCCAAAACCATCAATTGCGAAAACTTACAGCCTAACGGCGAGGCCTGCGGCATATGCCCAAGCTGCCAGTCGTTCCAAAACGGTAATTCATTTAATGTACATGAGCTGGATGCGGCATCTAACAACTCGGTCGACGACATCCGCAGCCTGATTGAGCAGGTACGCATACCGCCGCAAGGCGCACGTTTTAAGGTGTATATTATTGATGAGGTGCACATGCTGTCGCAGGCGGCGTTTAACGCGTTCCTGAAAACACTGGAAGAGCCACCTCATTACGCCATATTTATACTGGCTACTACCGAGAAGCATAAAATACTGCCTACCATACTTTCGCGCTGCCAGATATTTGACTTTAACCGCATCCGTGTTGAGGATATGGCCGGTCATCTGGCATCCATCGCCAAAAAAGAAAATATTAAATATGAGGATGACGGCCTGCACATCATCTCCCAAAAAGCCGATGGCGGTTTACGGGATGCGCTGTCAATGTTTGACCAGATTGTTAGTTTCTCTGGTGCCGATGTTACCTATCGCGCGGTAATTGACAACCTCAATATCCTTGACTACGACTACTATTTTAATATCACCGAAAGCCTGCTGACCGAGAATACCGCCAAGACACTTTTGTACTTTGATGAGATCTTATCTAAAGGATTTGACGGCGCACATTTTATCGCTGGGTTATCAGAGCATTTCCGCAACCTGCTGGTCACTAAAGACGCTTCGACAGTAAAATTACTGGAGGTGAGCGAGGGTATTAAGGCTAAATATTTACAGCAGTCGCAGGCAGCAAGCGTGTCGTTCCTGATATCGGCATTAAACATAGCCAACCAGTGCGATCTGAACTATAAGCTGAGCAAAAATCAACGCTTACAGGTGGAACTGGCTCTCCTGAAAATGTGCCATCTGCCATCGGTATTTAACCTGGCCACCGCCCCCCAAACTGCAATGCCCGACAACGGGCAATTAAAAAAAAAACCTGATACCCCAACAGTAGCAGCGCCTCAACCCGTAGCAGCCCCGGGCAATAATATAGCTATGGTTGCCGATGTACCGGCAAGCTATACCCCTGCCCCAAAAATAGAACAACCAAACACAACCACTGCAGAACCTGCAAAACCGGCGGCAGCTCGGGTAGTTGAAGATCGGCCGAAACCGGCATTTATACCAAACTCCGGCGCAACTGCATCCATCAAAATACCGTCGTTAAAAGATATTGGCAGCGTAACCGAAGTGGCTGTTGACGAGGAAGATCCCTATGAAAAAGGTGAGGCTAAACAGGATTTCAGCTTTGACGATTTCCTGAAGCACTGGCATATCTTTGCTGCCAAAGTAAAAGCCGAAGGTAAAATGAATCTCTTTACCATATTTTCATCCGAGGCGCCTAAAATGCTCAAACCCTACGTGTTTGAAGTTGTAGTTGAAAATAAGATATTAGATCAGGAATTTCGTGACGATAAGCCACAGTTAATGAATTATCTGCGTAAAGCTCTGAACAATTACGACATTGAAGTCAATACCCGCATTGACGAGCAGGTACGTGTAAAGCGCCCTTATACCAGCCAGGAAAAATATCAGTATATGGCCGCCAAAAACCCAAAACTGGTCGAGCTTCGCCAGCGCTTTAACCTGGATTTTGATTAGTGCTACAACTTACTTGCTGCTTTTAAGTTAACACCTACTGCGCGGCCGGCGGCCGAATATTACAATTATACAATAACCAAAGATGCCGGTAAAACTTATATTTTGTTTGACTACGACCCATTTTTCAGGAGTGCAAATACGCCGATTGAAATTTTAAATGAAACAGCGGTATCCATGACCTGGCTTATCGTCGATCACCGGTTGTATGATTCGGCAAACGGAAAAATCTATACCGCTAACCGGCTCGAACTGATAAAAACAAAGTAACAAAAAGGCTGATTTGATGATCAGCCTTTTTGGTTAACGCCTGATGTCGTCAGGTAAATCGTTTTTTGGATAGCCCTCTTCGTCAAGATCGCCGCGATCATCTTCAGGAGTATGAGCCAGATCTTCGTCAATTGGGTCGACGTTTACCACTTCGCCATTGTCCACATGCATACCCAATTGTTCAACATCGGTCTCTAACGATTCGTTGGGTATATATTCGTCTGTCGCGTCGTAGGGGTTGGCTTCGTCATACGTCGAGTTAAAATCTGCGCCATTTTCCTGGGCCGTATTATATGGGTCGGGGTGGTCATAATCAGGATCATCGCTTTTTACGTCATATTCGTAGCTGTTGGTATCCTCGTTAAAACGCAATTGCTCTTTGTCAATGGTTTCGCCCAGTTCGTCCTTCAAGGTTTTATCCCTGTCGTCGTTTTCGTTGTCAAAAGGATCAGTGTTGTTCATAGGTTTATTGCTTATAAATTATCTACAGAAAAAATCCTGCCAAAAAAATCAATCAACAATAAAATTCCGGCTAATTAGAGATTTGCTTGCGGTAAGTAGCCACACCACCGATAGCAAACTTAAACCCTATGGATACCTGCGAATACGAATCCTTTTGCTTACCGGCTGTAAAACCATCCAATCCATCACCTAAAATAAAGTTATTTTGGTAACCTATATCTATTTTAAAACCGGGCTCGTCATACTTATTGTAAAACTTAAATTCATACCCTATACGCACCGGGATTACTAATTGATTAGAATTATTTTCGCCGGCTGTATAGAATCCCGGAACTTTCACCGAGGCGCGATTAATCTCGGTGATATGATTGATGATAAATCCAATACCGGATGAGAAGTAAAGATTTTTAAACGCGTTGGCCATTCCGCCTTGCGAGTAGTCAATTACCTCGCCCAACTGTAGCTGCCCTCTCATCATTATCGTGTTGAAACTATTGGTAAACTGCCTGCCGCTGGTGGTAAGCAAAGAATCGCCCCCACGCAGAGTACCGGTTTGCACCTCGACTATGTAATTAACAAACGGACTTACGTTATAATTAAACATTAAACGTCCCGAACGGGTGCCGGTTATAGTCTGCGCATCGGTATAAGGTTTGTTAAAATCAAGGCCCAAACCCAGGTCATATTGGGCATAGTCGAAACCGCTTTGTGCTTTAACCACCTGGGCGATCAATACAATGACCGCCAGTAAAAAAAATCTTTTTATAAAGTTATTCATCCAATATCCGGAGGCTATAATTTATAATCTACAAAGCCCGCCGTTAGGTCTGTACTCATTGAAGGCTTATTATTAGTTAAATATATCAGGATTGATGGTAAAACCATTTCCGGTCCTAAATTATTTAAAATTAACCACTATTTTACAATATCATGCAATTATTGATACGCCGTATTTTATATCTTTGGCGCACTACAAAAAAAACAAATACCTGGTATGTCAAAAATTAAAGTAAATAATCCGGTAGTTGAACTGGATGGCGACGAAATGACCCGCATTATCTGGAAGTTTATCAAAGACAAACTGATAATGCCGTACCTGGACCTTGATGTTAAATATTATGATCTTGGTTTGGAGTATCGTGATGAAACCAATGACCAAGTAACCATTGATGCCGCCAACGCCATTAAACAATATGGTGTAGGTATTAAATGTGCTACCATTACCCCGGACGAGGCCCGTGTTAAAGAGTTTAACCTGAAACAAATGTGGAAATCGCCAAACGGTACTATCCGGAATATTCTGGACGGTACAGTTTTCCGCGAACCGATTGTGATGAGCAATGTGCCGCGTTTGGTACCCAACTGGACCGCTCCTATCTGCATTGGCCGTCATGCTTATGGCGACCAGTATCGCGCTACCGATTTCCTGACTAAAGGCAAAGGTAAATTAACCATAACCTTTACTCCCGAAGATGGCGGCGAAGTACAATCGTTCGAAGTATTTAACTTTAAAGGCGATGGTGTTGCTTTAGCGATGTATAATACTGACGAGTCAATCCGCGGTTTTGCACATGCTTGTTTTAACCAGGCATTGATGAAAGGCTGGCCGTTATACCTGTCAACCAAAAATACTATCCTTAAAAAGTACGATGGCCGTTTTAAAGATCTTTTTGAAGAGATCTATCAGAACGATTATAAACAAAAATTTGCTGATGCCGGCATTACCTACGAGCACCGTTTAATTGACGACATGGTAGCCTCTGCCCTGAAATGGAACGGCAACTTTGTCTGGGCCTGTAAAAACTATGACGGCGACGTACAGAGCGACACCGTAGCCCAGGGTTTTGGTTCATTAGGCTTGATGACCTCGACTTTAGTTACTCCTGATGGCACCGTAATGGAAGCTGAAGCTGCACATGGTACCGTGACCCGTCACTACCGCGAGCACCAGGGTGGCCGCCCTACCTCAACTAACCCAATTGCATCGATTTTTGCCTGGACCCGTGGTTTAGAGTTCCGCGGTAAACTGGATGGCAACCAGGAGCTGATCGACTTCTGTCACGCCCTGGAGCAAGTTTGTATTGAAACCGTTGAAAGCGGCAAAATGACCAAAGACTTAGCCATTACCATTAAACCAAAAGTTGAACACGGCACCGATTATTTATACACCGAAGAATTTTTGGAAGCTATCGATGAGAATTTGAAAAAGAAGTTAGGTAAGTAGAATTTACGATAACCTCAACCATAGGCCCATCCGTTCCTCGGATGGGTTTTTATGTGGAATGTTATTGAGCGGCGCCTACGTGTTCGCCACCTTTTACTGCTAAAATAATTAAGAAGGCAGCTATAGTACTATAAATGACAGCGATAGTTGCAATCCGCGTAGTTTTGCCCGCGCGGGTCACCGGTGTCCCCAATGGCAACATTGCATACAAATCTCCTGTCACCTTATCAATCGGAAAATAGGGCGATTCATTACCCCAAAAGCCCGGACGTTTTATCAAATAGAGCTTATTATTATCAGCTATTAATACCATGCGTTCTACTGGTGCTTTATATTCTTTACCAGCCTTGCTAAATGCATACAGTTCCTGCGATTTTCCATCAGATTTTTTTTTAATCTCGATCTTTAGATCAGGTTGTTGTTTAACGAAAGACCCATAACTCGCATATAAACCGTTTACATAGGTTGGCGTAACTTCACCAAGTCGTTTGATCTGTTCCAAACTTAGATTTTCGGTAGATACCGACGCTTTTAAAAGGTTACCCCTAATAAAATTGACAATGGTTTCCTGTCCTGCATCCAAAATGGTTTCGGTAACATCCACGGCCGACTTTTTCAATACAAGCGTGTCAATTGCTGCAAGCTTTTTATAACCGCTATGGTTATGAGTATATAGATCGGCTTTGAGATAAAAGTACCCTACTTCCTTAAACCTGCTCGCTAATTCAGCGAACCTGATATGCTGTATATGAAGTAATAGCTCTCCGTCTTTAGCGGTACTATCTGTCGTACCAGAAAGTACCTTATCCAGTTGAGCGTGCAGGGTCTGTTCAACAACAACGGCGGCCGTTCTATTAAACGTACCGGTGTATATCAAGCCCATATCTGTGCTATCCGTCCTGGTATCAAGTACGGCTATTTTATTATATAAACTGTTTAAAACCGGCTTTTTAGGCAGTTTAAAAATGAGCGGCTTAACATGTTGCGCCTGTGCACTCCAGGACAAAACCCCAAGGATTATAATAAGTGATGTTCTGAACAATGACAACATGCGTGATAAGTTTCAAAGCCTAAAGCTACACCTTTTTATTTAGGTTCGATATTTGATGCTTCAAACTCAAAAAACAAATCGGCATTTTGGGTTTCATATTTTACTGATAACTTAGCGTCAAATTCACAACATCATGTCTACAGCATTATATCCATTAAAATTTAAAACCATATTCAAAGACAAAATTTGGGGCGGTCAAAAAATAAAAACCTATCTGCATAAAGATTTTGGCGATCTGCCTAACTGCGGCGAGACCTGGGAAATATCGGGCGTTAAGTCTGACGTTTCTATTGTTAACGGCGGTGCGCTGGATGGCGAGTCGCTGGCCGACCTGCTGGAGCAATATGGTGCCGACCTGGTGGGCGAAAAAGTTTACAAACACTTTGGCAACATCTTTCCACTGTTGGTAAAGTTTATTGACGCTAACGAAGATCTTTCTATCCAGGTACACCCTAATGATGAACTGGCTAAAAAACGCCATAACTCATTCGGCAAAACCGAGATGTGGTACATCATTGAGTCTGATCCGGGTTCGACGCTGATAGCCGGTTTTAACCAGGAAATGGATGAGCAAAAGTACCTGGAAAAATTTAACAGCGGCCACCTGATGGATGTATTGAACCGCGAAAATGCCGACGAAGGCGACGTATTCTTTTTACCTGCGGGACGCGTGCATACCATCGGTGCAGGTTTGCTGTTAGCCGAAATTCAGCAGACATCAGATATTACTTACCGGATCTATGATTTCGACCGGGTGGACGCCAGCGGCCACAAACGCGAGCTGCATACACAGGAAGCTTTAGCGGCTATCGACTATAAATACTACGGCAATTACAAAACCAAATACACACCTGAAAAAGACGAGACCGTTCAATTAGTTAGCTGCCCATACTTTACTACCAGCGTATTGGATGCTACCCACAGCACCAGTAAAGACTACAGCAATCTTGATTCATTCGTGATCCACGTGTGCCTGGCAGGCGCTTATACCATCAAATACAACGGCGAAAGCTACCCTATTAAAATGGGTGAATGTATCCTGTTACCAAAAACTATAGATAAAATTGATCTTGAGGCGGAAGGTAGCTTTAAAATATTAGAAAGCTTTATAGCTTAATTGCTTTTAAAGCTGAATGGAAAAGGCCTGGTGTAAACACGAGGGCACTGAAAAAGCAGCTCAATAATGCTGTATTATAAAAGCGACCAGGAAAAAGGCAACTTTTACTTGGTCGCTTTTCTTTTTCGTCACTATTTGGTTTGGTG
>DATCXS010000457.1:0-4154 GCA_036565645.1 Mucilaginibacter sp. | reverse complement strand
AACCAAACCGATATCAGCACGGGTACCTCCGCCGGTATTTACTACGTGCATAGCAATAATGTTCTCTCCAATTTTTAGCTTGTCTTTGTCAAGCGGAGTCATTTCAAAACCTTTGCTTACGCCAACACGGGTAAATATTTCCTTACCGTTCAGGGTAACTTCTATATTGTCATCCCATGAGGCTTTCAGGAACAATTTGTTGATATCATCAGTCTGGGTGATGTTAAAAGTTCTTCTAACCCAGATATCATGCGTTCTCCACCTGATCTTTGATCCGCGGCCATCACCAATTGGCGACATGCCTTCTTTCCAATCCGTAGCAGCATACGACGGTGCAGTCCAGTCGCCCGCAGGCTCGGTGAAAGTATATTTTACCGAATAATCCTTCTCGTCAGACGCAGGCAGGATAGTGCGGTATTGTTCAGGCTCTTTACCCATAAAGCGGTAGTCGGTACCGTCAACATTGATAATGCCAATCAGCGATTGCGCAGCGCCGGTCCAATGTGTGGTAGTCGACTCAGCCAGTTTATCGGTGTTTGACCAAACGCTGAAATAAGTATTATGCGTAATTAACGGATACGAAGGTGCTTTCCTTTCTTGTGCAGACGCCAATCTGAAACTTGACAGGAGGACTAAGCATCCAAACAGGAGATTTTTTTTCATGTAATGTATTGTTTTGTTTGCAGTAATTGAGTTATTAAGCCAATAATATCAGGGAAATCGCTTTTAAAAATTCAATTCCCCTCTTGAGAGAGGACGGGTGGGTTGAGTGCCGGAAGGTGTGTGTATTTTGCGCTTTTTCTTTGCAACGAAATAAACACGCCCCTCCGCCCCTCTCAAGAGGGAATCGCGCCGCCTTATGCTTTTTTTAAAAGCGATTTTCCTGCCAATAATATAGCGTATTTAACACTACGCCATATTATTGGCTAAATTAACGGCATTTTATGCTAAAATCATTGATTTATTTTCAATAACTCTGAATAAATCGCTTAGCAACATACTGCAAAACAAAAACGCCCGGATATAAAGTTATTCCGGGCGATGTAGGTGGATTACTTGTTATGGTCAAACGGGGGCCAATCGTCAGTGCGGAAAGGTCTTGCAGGCAGGCCATCTTTGTTATATAGATTTCCCGGAGGGTTGTCGGCCCAGTTATAGCGTACTGCTGTGGGATTTGGTACTTCATCGGCCCAAACTATTACTGAGTTCCTCTTGATTATTGCCCTGGCCCAGTAGAATTTATGGTCAGGACCGGCAATGCCGAAACCCTTTAATTCTTTGGTATCGCTATTAACTACCTCGTCGCCAACCAGCGATGCGACCACCAGCCCTTTATGTACTTCATCAAAGTTGATGACGACTTTACCGTCTACAATCTTCATTGATTTATAAACCGGACCTGAAGCTGTGATCTTTTCGCCATACACCTTGTTACGGGCTACCAGCGCCAGGCGGTTGCCGGGTACCAGTTTGTTAGTGGGGTGTACCGTTATGGCCTCACCAGCATCAATGATAGTTGCCATGCCGGTGTTAGGCAATGCCAAAGTTTTTTCCTGCCCCTCGCGCACCCATGGCCAGTTATCCTGCGACGGTGTTACGGCAGGCAGCCTGAAATTTGGCAATTGCATAAACAAGAATGGGAAATTTCCCAGGCCCCAGCTGGCGCGCCAATCGGTTATCATACGGGGAAAAAGATCCTTGTATTGTATGGCGTCATTCAGGCCGTCGCCGTTGGTTTCGCCCTGGTACCAGATCACGCCTTTTATACCATAGCCCACCAGTGGGGCAATAACACCATTATAACAAACCGTTGGCGATTGGTATCCACCCAGCGGGTCGGCCGGCTGTATTGGTGCCGGGCGCGATGGTTTTGGCCGTGGCGGTGCAGTTTGGTTGTTTGCTTTAGCAGCGGCAGCGTCTTTTTCCCATTGTTTCAGGGTTTGGTTATAGTCATTACCTACCTCGGCATTCCATATTTTCAGGCTATCGCGATATAGTTCCTGGCGATGCGGATACGTTCTGGCAGCCTCATCGAAGCGGTCAGCCAGCCATTGACGCTTGTCGGCATACCGGGTAAAGGCAGGTTCCTGCTTCAGCCCTTCGACACTGATCCAGGCCTGCACCGGCGTACCGCCGCGATAGCTGCCGATCATTCCCATAGGTACTTTCTCTGACTTGCGCAATTGCGCGGCAAAGTAAAAGCCTACGGCCGAGAAACCATGCCAGGCAAAGCGCGGATTGGCCAGCACCTGCGGCGAGCATACCAGCCACTTACCGTTTGGTGAGTCGGATGATTGCTTGACTATATCATATACAGGGTTTAGCGATAAGTTCATCGGCACATAGAAAAAGTGGATCTGATTGTCGGTAGCATTGGCTATCGCATCGGTGGCATGCTTTTCGGTTTGGATGCCAAACTCCATGTTCGACTGACCTGATGCCAGCCAGACATCGCCTACCAGGATATTGGTATAAGTGATATCGGTATTGTTGCCCGTGATATGCATCTGATACGGCCCACCGGCTTTGTAGCTACCCAGTTTCATGGTCCATTTGCCGTCGGCGCCGGTGATGGTTTTATAGGTTTTGCCTTTAAAATCGATGGTCACTTGCTCACCCGCGTCGGCCCAACCATAAACAGGTACCGGGATACCGCGTTGTAAAACCATGTTGTCGCCAAAAATGGCGGGTAGCCTTATAGCAGCAAAAGCTGTATTACTTATCAGCCATAAAATAATGACGAATGAGGTAATCTTTTTCATGAAGATATAATTGGTTTACAAGAATACATAGTTTCGGGAGAAATGAGCGTATTATTTTGTGCAAACGTTTGTTGATTAACTATTTCCTAATGTAGAGACGCGATGCCTCGCGTCTCCCGAAGCGGATCACATAGAGACGCAAAGTATTGCGTCTCTACAAGGGGGACAATTTATTTTATCCACAGACCGGTCGCTTCAAAAAGACGCGATGCATCGCGTCTTTTTGAATGCCATCAAAGTCTGCAGTGACAACACCGACTATAGGCTTTATATAAAGTGACAATTCCAGCTTGTGGTCGGTGTATCACCGCACCACTCCCACTAAAATGCAAAAGCCTCCCAAACATTGGGAGACTCTCACAAAACATCTCAAATTAATTAACTGTCGGTGCCGACATTGATGGCGCTGCATCTCCGGGCGCGCTGCCCCAGTTTTTGTTGGGGCGCGGACCCATTACCAGGGTTAGCCTGCCGCCGCCTGTAATGTCGCTGCTTTTCATCCAGGGCTTGTCCCAAACTTTACCATTCAGCACAGCCGATTGCACATATTTGTTTTTTGCCGATGCCCCTTTGGCCTCGATCACGAAAGTTTTACCACCACCTACGTTGATGGTGCTTTCCTCAAATATCGGGCTGCCGATATCAAATATGGCGCTGGCCGGATTTTGCGGATAAAAGCCCATCGAATTAAATACATACCAGCTTGAGGTAGCCCCGCCGTCTTCATCGCCTGCCAAACCTTGCGGGGTAACATCATACCAAAGGTCCATTAACATACGAATGCGCTGTTGGGTTTTCCAGGGCTGGCCGGCATAGTTGTACAGGTACGGGATATGATAAGCCGGCTCGTTGCCTTGCGGATACATACCTACCAAACCGGTCATGTCCGGAAACTGACCCAAAAAAGCCAGTTTATCCATGCTGTGGCCGGTGGTAAACAGCTCGTCCAGTTTGTCAACAAAATTCTGGCGACTGCCTTCCAGGTTAATCAGACCCTGAATATCGTGCTGTACGCTCCAGGTATATACCCACGAGTTACACTCGGCAAAATAACCCTCGCCTGCAAATCCGCCAGAATATTTCGGATCAAAAGGCTCAACCCATTTGCCATCGGCAGTTTTTGGGGCCATCAGGCCGATGGATGGTTTGTATAAGTTTTGATAGTTATGCGCACGTTTCATAAACAGCTGATAGTCGTCATTCTTACCCAAAGCTTTAGCTATCTGCGCCAGGCACCAGTCGTCATAACAATGCTCCAGGGTTACAGAAACTGATTGCCGACGGTGCCATGAATCGACTTCGGGTACCCATTCTTTTACCTCTAAGGTCGGCGTCCATCTAACCTGGTAAGGCAGGCGATCATACATATCGACTGGTTTTTTGGGGTCGGCA
>DATCXS010000128.1:0-3297 GCA_036565645.1 Mucilaginibacter sp. | reverse complement strand
CACCAAACGTAATGCGATACAAATTTTAATAGGCATTGAGCTGATGCTGAATGCTGCTATATTAAATCTGGTAGCATTTGGTAAATATGATAAAATAAGCAATGGCGGCGACGTGTTTGCGCTGTTTGCCATTGTACTGGCGGCTGCAACCACGGCGGTTGCGCTGGCTATTATATTAAATGTTTATAAAAAATATAAAACTATTGATCCGGATAAGATCAGTAATTTGAGAGATTAAAGCCCTTCCTAAATCCTCCCCGGTAGGGAGGACTTTAATTAAGTTTCCCTTGTTGGAGATTTAGGAGGGATTATTAAAAAAGTCTCCCCTACCGGGAGAGATTAGAGGGAGCTATTTGAACACACCATTACCATACCACGATCTGTCAACCATTTGCTTTGCTGTAGCAGCGGTGTTATTGCCGCTGTTTGCTGCCCTGGTAAACTGTTGCCTGCCGGGTAAGCGTAACAAAGCTTCGGGCATAATATCGACGTTGTCTATTTTGGCAGCGGCTGTATTGTCGGTAGTGGTGTTTGGTAAAACCTGGAACGGTCATCAAATCCATGTTCAGCAATTGTGGTTTACCATTGGCAGTACGCAGCTGTTTGCGGGTATTTTGCTCAACAATCTTTCGGTTATATTGCTGATGCTGGTTTGCCTGATAGCCTTGCCGGTGCATATTTACTCGACCGCCTATATGAAGCATGACGAGAATTATGATCGTTACTTCATCTATCTGAGCTTGTTTTGCTTTAGCATGCTGGCATTGGTAGTAGTGGATAGCATGATTTTGCTGTATGGTTTCTGGGAGTTGGTTGGTTTCTCATCGTACCTGTTAATTGGTTTCTGGTTCACTAAAGAAAAGGCGGTACAAGCCAACAAAAAAGCTTTTTTAATGAACAGGATAGGCGATATCGGTTTGCTTACCGCTATCATGACCCTGTTTGCGCAATACCATACTTTTGATATTGTTCAGCTTTTTGGGGCTAATGGTTTTATCAGCCAATCAACGGTGCAAAACGGCCTATGGGTTGGCCCTACCGGTAATTTACCTGCTATTTGGCAGTATGTTGCTTTTGGTGGTATATTTTTAGGAGTAGCAGCTAAGTCTGCACAGTTTCCGCTGCATACCTGGCTGCCCGATGCAATGGAGGGGCCGACTGCCGTATCGGCATTGATTCACGCGGCGACTATGGTGGCAGCCGGAGTATTTTTATTGGGCCGGGTTTACCCCATGTTTACTACGGCCGAGTTAGATATACTGGCTATAGTGGGCTGTTTCACTGCTTTCCTGGCGGCAACCATCGCGCTGACACAAAACGATCTGAAACGCATCCTGGCATATTCAACCATATCGCAATTAGGTTTTATGGTGATGGCTATGGGTATCGGTGCCTATGCTTCTTCGCTGTTTCACCTGGTTACGCATGCTTTCTTTAAATGTGCGCTGTTCCTGGTAGCGGGTGTGGTGATCCACGAAATGCAGCATATCAAGCAAGACAACGACCTTGATATTGACCCGCAGAATATTTTATACATGGGCGGCCTGCGCAAAAAACTGCCGCTAACATTTTTGGTTGCTATGGTTGCCGCGCTGTCCCTGATAGGTTTACCATTTACTTCGGGCTATTTATCCAAAGATGGCATCCTGGTACAGGCTGTCGATTGGTCGGACAGCAAAAGTGCGCTATTCAGGTTAATTCCGATTGGTGCTATCGTCACTACCTGGTTAACCGGTTTCTACGTGGCCAGGCTCATTGTCAAAGTGTTCTTCGGCAATTTCAGGCTGGCGCAATTTCATTCGCATGTTCAGTATCATATCAGCGATGGCGGCTGGCAATATCGGGTGCCGTTAATGTTTTTGGGTGTAGCTTCGCTATATCCATTGTTCTCTTTAAATCCGGTTATCTATGAGCATGCCTGGATCTTTACTGGTTTTGGGTCCATCCACCTTGAAAGGGTAAATATCTACCATACTATCATCCCCGTAGGAGTAAATATATTGAGCTTATTTTTGATTTATTGGGCATGGGCGGTTTATACGGACCGTAAAATATTGATCTTTAAACAAACCGGCTTTTTCTTTCACCTGTCATACCGCGAATGGTATATTGATAAGTTTTATAATCGGGTTTTTGTGAGTGGCATGCTGCGTATCAGCCAGGCGTTTTCATGGATAGACCGTATAGTGATTGATGGTTTCATCAATGGCTTATCAAATTTCGCCGTGAGTATTGCTAAACTTGCCGCCTGGTTTGACTATAATGTTATTGACGGAATATCGCGATTGATTACGTTCGTTGTGCAGATAACCAGTAATTTTGTACGCCGGTTTCAAGGCGGTAGAGTGCGGTATTATTTGTTTAGTATGCTGGCCGTTGTGTTAGCGCTTATTATTTATTTATCTTTTTGATATATTGAGCATAAAATGAACCAACTAACCCTACTCATATTTATACCGCTGCTGTTTGGCCTGGTGATAGCACTGCTGCCGTCGACCATGCGTAACAGCTTTAAATATATTACCCTGCTGGCTACGCTGGTGCAGCTATGCATGAGTATAGGGTTATATCTGAATTTTAAAGCAGGCGCCGGTTTTGCCGGGGTGACTAACGAGAGCCAGTTTCAGTTTGTGGAGAAATTACCCTGGATAAATCTGGACCTGGGTAGCATGGGGCACATGCAGATGGATTATTTTGTCGGCGTTGACGGCATATCTATAACGCTGTTGGTTATGTCGTCCCTGGTTATGGTTATTGCGGCGCTGGCTTCGTGGGAGATCAAGACTAACCTCAAAGGTTTCTTTATTCTGTTTCTGATATTGGATATGGCGGTTATTGGCGTATTCTGCTCGCTGGATTTCTTCCTGTTCTATATCTTTTACGAACTGATGTTACTGCCGCTTTATTTTCTGATTGGCATGTGGGGTGGGGTAAGACGCGAGTATGCAGCTATCAAATTCTTCCTGTACACCCTGTTTGGTTCGGTATTTATGTTACTGGTAATAATAGGTTTATACTTATCAGTTACTGATCCTGAAACCGGTGCGCATACTTTTAACATGGTTTACATGATGAACCCGGCTAATTATGGCGCTAACAGCATTTTCTCGGTAATTAACCATTATACCTTGTTAGGTGTGCCGGCACGTACTTTAGGTTTCATTGTGCTGTTCATCGCCTTTGCTATCAAAGTGCCTGTTGTGCCTTTACACACCTGGCTGCCCGATGCACACGTTGAGGCACCCACGCCGGTATCTATTATTCTGGCGGCTATCCTATTGAAAATTGGTGGGTATG
>DATCXS010000249.1:0-2648 GCA_036565645.1 Mucilaginibacter sp. | reverse complement strand
AGCATCACCATATTTTTCGCGGCCGTAAGCCACCATCATGTACCCCATAGGGTACCAATCCGGCACATAATCAATTAACGACCCATTGCGCAGCTTCATCCAACTGTAGTTTTTATCGGCATCCCAAAGTGCGCGGTAGCCATTAAAAAAATAGGGTATCCGCCCCCTGCCCTGCCGGCTTACGTGGGTTTCGTTAAAAACGGCATCGCCCTCAAAAAACCAATTGGGTACAGCCAGGTCATTACCCAGAGCCTCACCGCCTTGCCCAAAAACCACATGCAGGGCTTTTGATAAACCGACATCAAAATTATTGTATTGCTGCACGTGCCTGAACTCGTGTATAGCCAGCTGATCGGCCCAGGGCAGGGTGCCTATCTCGAAGCTGTTTTGATCGGGGGTTAAATAAAACTCGCTCCTGAATGGCGCCAGGCCCACATAAGCATTGGATATTGTAGTTTGGTTTTGCAGCAAAATACTGATCTGCTTTTGCTTGTAGCCAATAGTAGGCTGCACTGCCGGATTGATGCGGTTAATAATATCTGCCACCCGGGAGCCAACAGAATCCATGCCCGCCGGAAAGATAACTTTAGCCGCCGGAGTGTTTACTTGCCGCCATTTAATTGAAGGGGGATTGCCGCCAAATTGCTGGGCGTGGGCAAGGGTGGCTAAGCCCAGCAGCAAAGCCGGCAGGATTATTTTCGGGGTATTTTTTTTAGTCAGCATTAGCGTGAATGTATAAACAAAATAATAACAAATACGCCAATTCACAATAACATGACATACTGTATAACCAAAACTACCTACATTTGCCCTTTGTTTGTTAAAAATAAGTAATGGCTAAAATTTCTATCAATCTGGCAACCGGCTCCCTGCAAAAAGAGGAGATCATCGTGGGTATCGATCTGGGTACTACCAACTCGCTGGTAGCTTTTATCAATCCGGATAAAGATGCGCAAGTGATCAATGATACAGGCAAAGGCGTGCTGGTACCATCGGTGGTTCATTTTGGCCCTAACGGCGAGGTTACTGTTGGTAATGAAGCTAAAGACTACCTGGTGACTGATCCGCAGAATACTATTTTTTCAGTTAAACGGTTACTTGGCCGCAGTTATAAGGACATTGAAAATTATAAAGACTTTTTTAGCTATAAAGTTATTGACGACGATACCGAAAGCCTGGTAAAAATTAATGTCGGCGATAAATTTTACACGCCTATCGAGCTATCCGGCTTAATCTTGAAAGAACTGAAGGCCCGTGCCGAGCATGCACTAAAAACCCCGGTTAACCGTGCGGTAATTACCGTCCCTGCTTATTTTAACGACTCGCAGCGCCAGGCTACCCGCGACGCCGGTAAACTTGCCGGACTGGATGTTTTGCGTATAGTAAACGAACCTACCGCAGCCAGCCTGGCTTATGGCATGGGCTTAAACCCCGAAGAGACCAAAACCATCGCGGTTTATGATTTGGGCGGCGGTACGTTCGATGTTTCCATTCTGCAAATACAGAACGGCATTTTTGAAGTCCTGTCAACCAATGGGGATACTTTTTTAGGGGGCGATGATTTTGACCGCGCTATTGTGGACTATTGGATAGAAAAAAATCAACTCAATAAAACTGAATTGGTAGCAAACCACGAACTGGCCCAGGCCCTGCGCTTAAAAGCCGAGGAAGCTAAAAAAGCATTCAGTCACCAAAGTTTATTTAACGAACAGTTGGGCGATATATCGTGCACGCTTGACCGTAACACTTTTGAGCAACTGATACTGCCTAAAGTACAACAAACCATCGCCGCCTGCGAGAATGCTTTACGCGATGCCAAACTAACTACAAATCAAATTGACGAGGTAGTTATGGTGGGTGGATCAACCCGCACCGCACTGGTTAAAAAAATGGTAGCCGACTTTTTTAAACGCCCGGTTCACGACAATGTAAATCCTGACGAAGTAGTGGCGCTGGGTGCTGCTATCCAGGCAGATATTCTGGCCGGTAACCGTAAGGATATTTTATTGCTGGATGTTACGCCGCTGTCCCTGGGTATTGAAACTATGGGTGGCTTGATGGATGTCATCATTCCGCGTAACAGTAAGATACCTACCAAAGCCGGTCGTCAGTACACTACCTCTAAAGACGGACAGGTAAATATGAAAATTGCCGTTTACCAGGGCGAGCGCGACCTGATCAAAGAGAACCGTAAACTGGCCGAATTTGAACTGAAAGGCATTCCGGCCATGCCGGCTGGCTTCCCAAAGGTAGATATCAACTTTTTACTGAATGCCGATGGTATCCTCAAAATACAGGCTATCGAGCTACGCTCGGGTGTAAAACAGGAAATCGACGTAAAACCAACCTACGGTATTACCGACGACCAGGTCGAGCAAATGCTGATGGACAGCATTACCCATGCTAAAGATGATGTTAATGCGCGCATGCTGATAGAGGCCCGTACCGAAGGCGAACAAATGGTTTATACGATTGAGCGGTTTATTGAAAAGAATGGAAGTTATTTATCGGCTGATGAAATTGCCGATACCCGGCAATACATTACTGAATTGAAGAATATACTGACTACCGGCGACAAAGACGCTATCTTGAAACACATTGATACGGTAAACGAATTTACCCGGCCATTTGCCGAGCGACTGATGGAT
>DATCXS010000186.1:0-6342 GCA_036565645.1 Mucilaginibacter sp. | reverse complement strand
ACTGCTGACCGTAACAGCGAAAAAAACACTTTAGGTACTGCCGACCGCAACGGCGAGAAAAACACTTTAGGTACCGCCGATCGCAACGGTGAAAAAAACACTTTAGGTACTGCCGACAGATTCTAATAACAAAATACAGATAACAAACAAAACATAACCACATTATACACTCCATAAAGTCATGAAAAAATTCATTATCGCTTCAGCCATCATCTTATCAACTGCCATATCAACTACTTCATTTGCTGCTACTACTACTATTAAAGAAAAAAATACTTTAGGTACTGCCGACAGAACAGGCGAGAAAAACACTTTGGGCACCGCTGACCGTAACGGCGAGAAAAACACTTTAGGTACTGCTGACCGCAATGGCGAGAAAAACACTTTAGGTACCGCCGATCGCAACGGTGAAAAAAACACTTTAGGTACTGCCGACAGATTCTAATCAACCAATAAACCCGGCCGAACAACCTTATCCAAATAAGCTCCGTAATCTTAATAACTACATGAAAAAGTTCATCATCGCATCGGCTATTATTTTTTATACCGGTATTGCTACAACCTCGTTTGCGGCTGCGAATACGCGTGTTAAAGAAAAGAATACGCTGGGTACTGCAGATAGAGCCGGTGAGAAAAACATTTTAGGTACTGCTGACCGTCTTTAACAATCACGTACAACTATCGTCCTTTTCGACTTTACAATACACACGAAAAATAATTCATCAACACAATCCTTAACGGCTGACGATCATTTTCTTGCTGAGTATCCGTCTGCCTGCCTGCCTGCCTGCATACTGTATATATAAATTCCCGGATCAAGATTAACCAACGGAACGCTGATTACGCGATAGCCTGCATTTTGGTATGAATCATACATGGTCTTAATAAATTTCCCGCAAACGCTGTATAGGTTAATTACCATGTACCCTGCTTGCGACAAACAGAAAGCTATGCTGGTATGATCAATAGAAGGATTGGGATAATTCTGACAAGACCCACTATCAGCAACCTGTCTTTAATAGCATTAAACCAAACATAGCTTATCAATTTATAGCCCATAGCATTTGGATGAACATAATCCTGATATAAGCTGTAATCGCGGCCAATGACACGGTTCACATCTGCCAGGTAAATGTGATACTCCTGCGCCAAACGGCGGTATATGCTATTAAATGTGTACAGCATCAATTTTATTGTTAAATAGCCGCTATATTTGCTCAAAACAGACCATTATGCAAGAGATAAAACAGTATATAGAGCAGCATAAACAGCGTTTATTAGATGAGCTTTTTGAGCTGCTGCGTTTCCCATCGGTAAGTGCCGACCCTAAATATAAACCGGATGTTTTAAAAACTGCCGATTACGTGGCCCAAAAGCTGCGCGATGCCGGTGCCGACAACGTTGAGGTATGCCCTACCGCAGGCTACCCGATTGTTTTTGGCGAAAAGATCATCGACACAAATAAGCCCACTGTTTTGGTTTACGGCCATTACGATGTACAGCCGCCTGATCCGCTGGAGCTTTGGAAGACCCCGCCTTTCGAGCCAACCGTACGCGATGGCAAGATCTACGCCCGAGGCGCCTGCGATGACAAGGGCCAGTTTTATATGCACATAAAAGCTTTTGAACTAATGATGCAAACCAACACCCTGCCCTGCAATATCAAGATCATGATTGAAGGCGAGGAAGAAGTAGGCTCGAACAACCTGGGCTTGTTTGTAAAACACAATAAAGAACGACTGAAGGCTGATGTAGTGCTGATTTCTGATACTTCTATGATCAGCATGGAAGACCCCTCGTTAGAGACCGGCCTGCGCGGCTTGTCTTACCTGGAAGTTGAGATTGTTGGCCCCAACCGTGACTTGCATTCCGGCGTATATGGCGGAGCCGTAGCTAATCCGGCGACTATTTTAGCGAAGATGATTGCCAGCCTGCACGATGAGAACAACCATATAACCATACCAGGCTTTTATGATGAGGTGACAGAACTAACTGAACAAGAACGTAAAGAGCTAAATGCTGCCCCATACGACGAAGCTGAATACAAAAAAGACCTGGACGTTGCCGAGCTATGGGGAGAAAAAGGCTATACCACTTTTGAGCGTACCGGCACCCGCCCTACGCTTGAAGTAAACGGCATTTGGGGGGGCTACATTGGCGAGGGAGCTAAAACCGTTTTACCATCAAAAGCCAATGCCAAAATCTCGATGCGTCTGGTACCTAACCAAAGCTCAGAAAAAATCACCCAATTGTTTACCGACCATTTCCTGAAAATAGCTCCGCCATCAGTTAAAGTAACCGTAACTCCGCATCATGGCGGCGAACCGGTAGTTACTCCAACCGATAGCGTGGCTTATCGCGCCGCGCAAAAAGCTATAACCGAATCGTTTGGCAAAGCGCCTATCCCAACCCGTGGTGGCGGCAGTATCCCAATCGTAGCTTTATTTGAGGCGGAGCTGGGAATTAAAACCGTACTCATGGGATTCGGTTTAGACAGCGATGCACTGCACTCGCCAAATGAAAAATATGATATTTACAATTATTATAAAGGGATTGAGACTATCCCGCTATTTCATAAGTATTTTGCGGAATTGAGCGCGGAATAAAGATTAAAGATTGAAGATTGGTGAGTTCAGACAACCAATCTTTAATCGTCAATTTTTAAATAGTAAACTGCTCACACCCCTCCAAAAATCCTTCATCAGCATCGGCGCCAATGCCCGGCGCATCGTCAATATCAAGTTTATAACCATCGTAAATTACCCCACCAACACATGGGTCGGCCAGATGGCCCAGCATGCAGGTATCCATGTCATAAAATTTGATATTTGGGCTGCTGTAAACAAAATGCAGTTTGGCGCTTAGTGCAATCCGGCTTTCGAGCATTCCGCCCATCATACAGGTTATGCCGTGTTGTGCCGCTACGTCGTGGATCTTTTTTGCCTCAAATATACCGCCCGACTTGGCCATTTTGATGTTGATGTAATGGCATGAGCCGCTTTCTATCTGCCTGCGGGCATCGTGGTAATTATACACACTTTCATCTGCCATAATTTTTACCGGCGATAGCGTCATTAGCTCAGGCAATTGGTCATCGTACCAGGTACGCATGGGTTGTTCGCAAAATTCGATATCATATTTTCCTAAAGCATTTAAAGCAAACACAGCATCGTCAAAACTCCAGCCCTGATTAGCATCTACCCTTATTTTCATGTTTGCGCCCACGGCGGCCCGAATTTGCCTGATACGTTCCACATCTTCAGCAGCTTTTTTACCCAGCTTTACCTTTAAGATGTTTGCGCCCGAGCTTTTAAAGCCGATCGCCTTTTGAGCCATTGCTTGGGGTGTGTTTATGCCGATGGTGATATCGCTTTCAACAACTCGGCGGTTGCCACCCAGATATTTGTAAAGTGGTAAACCAGCGTTTTTTGCCGCAATATCGTATAAAGCCATATCGAACGCGCTTTTAATAGTTGTATTTCCGGCGATAGAATCGTTCAGTTGCTGCAACCGGGCCGGGATATCCAGCGCATTGCGGCCTTTCCATAACTTCGCAAAATCGCGAGCCACAGCCAGGCAGGTATCCTGCGTTTCGCCAACAATCATCGGGAAAGCCGAACATTCGCCCACGCCATACAATCCGCCGCTGGTATGCACCCTGATAAATACATTCTGCGCATAGTTCATAGTACCCGTTGCGATGGTAAACGGTTCCATCGGAATGCTAAAACGGTAGATATCTATATGAGTGATGATAAGTTGACGGGCCATGAACGAAAATAATGAAATATCCGTGCCAATCATAACTGTAGAGACACAACACTTTGTGTCTCCTTGCTATATGAACATTGCATTTGAAACCGATATCGAGAGGCGAATTGAGACATTTGAGACGCAAAGTATGCGTCTTTACATTATGAAAATTTGCACCTTGAATTTATTGCACTATATTTGCTGTACTTCTGCGAAGGCGCATCGTTGTCTTTGCAAATCATAAATTTCAATTTTAGCCGCCTGTGCCCTATCATCAGGGAAAAGTTGCCTGGCTAATTTAAAACTTTTCTTAAAACAACTAATTACATGGCATTAGATAACACGCCTAAGAATTTTGACTATAATTCAACCAGAAACAAACTAATACTGTCTGAATATGGTCGCAATGTACAAAACATGGTTAAGTACATTGTAAATCTTCCAACCAAAGAAGAACGTAACCGCTACGCACAGGTGGTAATTGACCTGATGGGCTTTCTGAACCCTCACCTGCGCGACGTAGCCGACTTTAAGCATAAGCTTTGGGATCACCTGCATATCATTTCAGATTTTCAGATAGATGTAGATTCGCCCTACCCAAAGCCAAGCGAAGACGCTATCCACATTAAACCGGAGCCGTTGCGTTACCCCAATCAGCGCATACGCTACAAGCACTATGGTAAAACCATTGAGCTAATGATTGAAAAGGCTAAAAGCATTGAGGAGCCTGAACGCCGTAAACACATGGTACAGGCTATAGCCAATTTCATGAAGATGGCTTACGTGCAATGGAACAAAGACTCTGTATCTGATGAAACCATCCTGGCCGACCTGGTAGCTATGTCAAGAGGTGAATTAAAAATTGACGATTCAATTAACCTGAATAAAGTCGAGTACCGTCCGCAAGAGAAATCCAACAATAACCCTCGTAAAAATAACAACAATCAAAATCGTGGGGGCGGCAGTGGTGGTCGCAATAACAATAATAACCAGCGCAATAATAACAATCAGCGCAACCGTAATAACGGTGGCGGTAAGAAGTATTAATACTTCGCAATAAAGTCCCGCAGGGTGTCACTCCGAGTTAGAAAACCCGCAAGACCGTGGAGGAGAAATGCCATATTTTAACCAGGTCATGCCGTCCCGATTTCCATTGAGATGGCATGACGATAGGTAGGGTCCAGAAGGGCGAGCACAGGCCACGCTCAGGCTTCGAAATCTTCAAGATGACACCCTTTTTTTAGCCCTACCATTTCTTAAATATCACAAACACTGCCAGTACAATCAACCCAAAACCAACTAAGTGATTCCAGGCGAAGCGTTCGGTTTTAAAAAACATAACGGAGAAAACCATGAAAACGGTTAGCGTAATGGCTTCCTGAATGGTTTTTAACTGCACCAAAGTAAACGGGCCCCCGTCGCCTTTAAAACCGATGCGATTTGCTGGCACCTGGAACATATATTCAAAAAATGCCAGCCCCCAACTAATGAGGATCACCGAAATAAGGCCCAAGTTTTTACCCCAGTGATATTCCTTAAATTTTAAATGCCCATACCAGGCAAAGGTCATAAAGGTGTTCGATATCAGAAGGAAAATGATGGTCTTTAGTCCGCGCATACCATTAAAATAGCAATATTCAATTATTGGGCGCGTTTTTTCGCCAGTTCTTTTTTATAAACATCATTCAATGCCGGTTTGGGGTTTACGAGCAATAATATTGCCGACCGCCTTTCAACAGCCAGGGTATCAGTAATCTCAGACAGTTTAGTGCAAGTATCAGTAATAGGCGCAAATCGTTTCATCTTTTCGCCGTTTTCATCGTCAACATAAATAATATATCTACCATCCAGATTATCCGGGGCCCACAGGGCAAAGCTACTGCTTAATGATATCACTTCGGGCAAATGATACCTATTAGCAAAATGGTGCAATGCGCCTGCTTCGCCATAATTGTCGGCATATATCTGGGTATTTTTACGCTGTTCGGGTGTTAGGTCATAATAAGCTTTGGCAACTTTTTGAGTTAGTTCTTCCCAGCCAAACATATCGGCATAATCCTGTGTGGTAGCATGGTGCTGATGATCTCCTCCCCAAACCGTAATAAAATTGATAAAATGTGTGTGGTTGTTGATAAAATCAAAGAACGACAATGTTGGTTTTAAAGGCAATACCGGCAATACGGTGGGGAATATTAACAAATTGGGCAGTGTACACGCCATGATAGCCGCGGCACGTAAAGAGGTATTCGATTTTATCCATCGTTCAAAACCATAACCGCCGGCAGCAAACAACATCGGGAAAGCCCCAAACAGGTAATAATTTTTGCCATTCATCTGCAGCAAAAACAAAAATATCAGCACAAAAGCAATAGCCAGCGATTGATACTTACGTAGTTTAAAAGAAAATATCAGGAAGAAAAAACCTATTACCCACACAAAAAGTGCTACCCCATTGACCATTAACTCCTGCATGATGAAATCTGAATAGCTTATATAATCCAGCTGCTCTTTTTGCAGTGTAACCATGTGCGTAAACACAGGCCAATGGTGCATAAACTGCCATATAAGGTTAGGCAGAATAATCAAAAT
>DATCXS010000408.1:0-2425 GCA_036565645.1 Mucilaginibacter sp. | reverse complement strand
ATGGAAGCTACAATTCCTGTTTTACCAATATCCTCGGCAACATCAAAACCAAAAGACTTTACCTTTTCAGATATATATTTTGCTGTTTCTGTTTCCTGCAATGCCAATTCAGGATATTGGTGCATGTGATCCATCCACTCTTTCATTTCATTTTGAAAGGTTTTAGTGCCTTCGAGAATGGTTGTTTTCATAATCGTATTTTTTAATATCTATGCCGTATTATCCATCTTTATCACCTGAACTTAGTAATTAAACCGACTTTATTTTCCCTTCGCTTTTTGGTATCGTTTTCATGATCACAATAATGGAAACAAACACCATGAACAGATTAAAGACAAGCGCTATCATCGCCGCCTGGCGAATGGAGACATTGTCTTGTCTTCCGGTAAAGTTGATTACATTATCTAGCATACTCACCGGAGTATCAATTGCGCTAAGTCCAACAAAAATTCCAGCAGATATCGCTACACCAAATGCTGCCCCAAGCGACGATGCCATTTTATAAATCCCGGAACCAGCCCCTGCCTGCGCCTCAGGCAAATTTGAAAGGGCAGCATCGGTTGATGGCGTGGCATAAAATGCCAATCCAACGCCAAACAATGTGTAGGAAATAATAGCCAACATCTTGTATGTACCCGTCATGAGGTTGGTGGGTAACAGAAGTGCAATGGAAATCCCTACAATGATGCAACCCCAGATCATCGGTTTTCGCGGACCAAAACGTTGCAGCAGTTTTTCGCCCATACGAATAAAGGCTACAATTGCAATGGCGTAACCCAGTGTAAGGAGACCGGCCGTTTGTGCAGAAAGTCCACCTCCTATTTGTAGCAACATAAGTGAAACAATGAGCATTCCCGCAACGCCGTTAAGCAGAAGGTTGGAAATAGTAGCACCCGTATAAGTTGAATTTTTAAAGAGTTTGAAATCTATGAATGCAGCTTCTTTTCCATTTTCAATGCGAAAAAAGGCTATGCCAAAAACAACGATCACGGCAATTAAAATAATCGACACCATACTTGTCCAACCCAATTCGCTTCCTTTACTTACCAATACCTGTAGCGCGATCATAACGATCATAAAGGTGAAAATACCGGCTATATCCAGTTTCTTTTTTTCACCTGGTAGTTGGGCTTTACTTTCGGGAGTGCCCTTGATCATCCATAATCCTATAACTGAAATGACAGCTGAGGCAAAGAAGATATACCGCCATCCTACATTTTCCGCCATTAATCCACCAAAAAGGGCACAAAATCCAGAGCCACCCCAGGAGCCCATTGACCAAAAGCTTATGGCTCTCTGGCGACCTGCTCCTTCCCAATACGATTTCAGCAACGCCAAACTAGCAGGCATAATGCCCGCTCCGGATAATCCTTGAAAGATTCGTCCGGAAACTAGTACAGGCGTTGCCAATGCTCCTGCAGGCGTCAAGCCTACGAGCAGGGAGCCAACAATGCTAAAGACAAACCCAATGCTGATAATTTTTAACCTGCCCACACGGTCGGCTAGTCCACCCATAACCACGATAAAAATACCTGAAAACAAAGAAGTAATCGATACGGCAATGTTCATCATAGAGGTTTCCATTTGGAGATCTTTCGCCATGACAACATTAATATTCAACGTGGTTTGCGCAAATAGCCAAAAGGCTAAAACGCCGAGAATGATCCCAAAAAGCAATTTGTCATTTCCTTTGTATTGAACTGCCTGGTTCATAATAGATTTTCATTATGTGTCTGACTAAGATATTAAAACGGCAGCTTGTATAAACCCGCCCTGTATCGGTATGTTGGTTACCACGAAAACATTATGAATGGTAAAGGTATCCAACCGGCCAACTACATCATTAAAAAGATCGTCAGCTCTATACTGAAAGTGAGTCTTAAACCTATAATGGAACAGGTCGAAGAACCTCTTTCTCCCAATGCGCGTACTGGCTTTTTAATTTATTAAAAATTTCCGGCTTCGACGCTTTAAGATTGGTTTTCTCCAGCTGATCGGAATTAAGATTAAAGAGATACTCGCCATTCGCATCCTTCAGATATTTCCAGTCGCCCATCCTGATTGCTTTTTGCTGGTCTCGTTGGAAGGTGCGCCAGTACAAGGTTCGTTCAACTATCTTTCTATTTCCGGTAAGCACGGGCATGAGGTCAATACCATCCAACGGGAAATTGTTATTTACTTTTGCTCCGCCGGCTTTTAAGATGGTGGCTGTCCAGTCCATCGTTACCGCTACCTGCTCTGTGGTTCTTCCTGCCTTAATCCTATTGGGCCATCTTACAAAGGCGGGCACCCGGATACCGCCTTCCCATAAGGACATTTTGGAGTTCGAAAGGCCAGCATTATCCGAATACCTTTCGCCGCCGTTGTCGTTCGTAAAAATGATGATGGTCTCATTCGTTAATTGTTCATCATCCAACGTCTTCAT
>DATCXS010000127.1:0-4055 GCA_036565645.1 Mucilaginibacter sp. | reverse complement strand
GATCTGTTGAAACATGCTAGAAATAATGACAGCCTGCAGGTTGTAAAATTAATGAAACAAATGGTTCTTGAATTCAAAAGCAACAACTCTATTTTTGAGGAACTTGATTTGATTAAGTCTATTTTAACCAATTAAGCATAGCTTAATAATTTATAACAATAAGTACGCTTTCCACTTTTACTTTACTATAATGAGGCGCAAATATTTTGAATTGTCCGTTGGCAAAATATTTTTTTTTGCCTTATTAATATTACTTTCCTCCTGTAAAGATAAGCTTAGCAAAGAAACCGTAGTTTACACCAATAGTTTTGATAATAACAACTTAACAAATATTGATAACGGTGTTATTTCGTTATACAATGGCTCATTAGTATTAGGGCAATATAATAATAGCGGCTTCATTATAACCGTAAACAATTTGCCCAAACACGATTTGATTACTATTAGCTTCGATTTATTTATCCACGGTAGCTGGGACGGTAATAAACAAGCACCCGATGGGCCAGATATCTGGCAGATGTCTGTCAACAAAAATACGTACATCAATACTACCTTTTCAAATTTAGCCTGTCAGCCAAATAATTTTTGTTCGCCACAGGCATATCCTTTTAATTATCCCAATAACTATAACAACCCTAAAACCGGCGCTTATAGAACAGATTTACCCGGTGTTTGTAATAATGAAGACCCCGGTGGTACAACCCAATATAAAATAACCAAGACTTTCACCCATAGTAATAGTGTTTTAACGCTTCAGTGCCTTGATAAATTGGTTCAAACTAATTCAACCGATCCGAAGTGTGACGAAAGCTGGTCGGTTGATAATATTAACATCAAAGCCATTACTTTATGAAAGTTGTTAGGTTTTTACTATCAGGTGCATTGATATGGAGTATCGCAACCCAAGCTATTGCGCAGTCATTAGGTGTGGGAAGCATAGCCACGGAAGACTACTTTAGGCGAGCCCAGTTACAAAGTAAAGTTGATACAACAATATCATTAACAATTAGGCCGTTATACCCATCTTTTTTTGAAAGCCAATATCTTAAATCAGATACCAGTTTAGGTAAGTATAATTGGATAGGAATAAGTGAATATACTAAAGCAGGCAGCATTACTGTGGCTCCGCTGCCTATAACTATTCAAACGCAATTTAATTCAAATCATCCATATGGTTGGAATGATGGCCCTATGATACCTGCCAAAGGGTTTCAAACAATGGTAAGCTTTGGTGCATTTGCGCAGTTAGGCCCGCTCACCATCCAGTTTAAGCCAGAAATAGTTACAGCCGAAAATACCTATTTCGAATCGTTCAATAAAAATCAATATGACGTTATTTTTGCCCGATATTATGACATTTACAATAATATAGACCTACCTGTACGATTTGGCGACCATAGCTATGTCCAGGCTTTCTGGGGGCAAAGCAGTATACGGTTAAATTTAAAAGCGTGGTCATTTGGGCTATCAACAGAAAACTTATGGTGGGGGCCGGGTATCAGGAATTCATTATTAATGAGCAACAGTGCTCCGGGGTTCCCTCATTTGACCTTAAATACCTCAAGCCCGCTTAAGACGCCTATTGGCTCTTTTGAAGGGCAATTGATAGCTGGCCGGTTAAACAACTCTAATTTTGCACCCCTTGTACCCGATCACAGTTTTTTTGGTACCAATCTTTATGTGCCTAAACCCAATGATTGGCGTTATTTATCAGGGATTATAATAACCTGGCAGCCAAAATGGGTGCCAGGTTTGTTTTTAGGATATGATCAAAGCGCTCAAATGTATGGAAAAAATATGGGGGGGATAAAAAGCTATCTGCCAATTTTTTCATCAGTTAAATCTACAACCGCGCCTGATAAACAAATTAATACCCAAGATCAGTTAAGCTCAATGTTTGCACGCTGGATATGGTTGCAGGAGCACGCCGAAATTTATTTTGAATATGGTCACTACAATAATTTTGATGACTTATACCAATCAATGTTGAGACCTGATAATTCACGAGCTTATACTTTTGGACTTAGAAAGCTTTTGCCATTTAAGAACCTGCCAAATCAAAATATTATGCTGGGTGTAGAGGTCACTCAATTAGGCAATACATCTGCGGCCTCTGTTACTCAGGGGCAAGAGTGGTATGTTAGCCGTGGTGTAAGGCAAGGTTATACAAATTTTGGACAAATGCTGGGGGCGGGTATCGGCCCCGGCGGCAATTTGCAGTCGCTTGATATCAGCTGGGTAAAAGGGCTTAAAAGATTGGGGCTGCAAATTGAGAGGTATGTTCATGATGATGACTTTTATTATTATGCTTTTTATGATAGTAAGAATTATTCACAGCATTGGGTTGATTTGAGTCTTGGGTTTACCGGCGAGTGGAATTACAAGGATTTTATTTTCAACGCTAAATTACAAGGAATTCAATCAAATGATTATCAATGGGCGGTAACACAAAATGGTGATGATATCACCTTTTCTCATCAACTTCATCAATTTAATTTACAGCTTCAGGCTGGCTTTACTTACAGGTTTTAACTCGAAAGCCATGAAAAGGGTATTTTTTTTAATCGGAGTAATATATACCGTTAGTTGTTTTAAGACTTTTGCGCAATCGGTACCTGTAGGCACACCTGTACTGGATGATTACTATAGGCGTGGGCAATTAACAGGTAAGGTCGACTCCAATCTTTCTTTTACCATTCGTCCACTGAGTAGAGAAAGTTTAAATGTTGCAGATGTTTTTGATCCGGATAGTATTCTAAAAAACGGTCATAGTAATTCTGGTACTCAAACTGTTTTTGCTAATGGCCATGGTTTTTTTCAAATATTGCCGTTAACCTGGCAACAGCAATTTAACTCTGATCATCCATACGGTTGGAATGATGAAGCGATGATTCCTGCCAAAGGTTATCAAACGATGATTAGTGGCGGGGTTTATTTTAAAATGGGCCCTTTAAGTATTCAATTGCGTCCGGAGTATGTTTATGCGGCTAATTTACCTTTTCAGGGTTTTGTTTCAGTAGGCAGATCTGCATCGGAAATAAGTTTATATAATTCATACTTTAATACTATTGATGCACCTGAGCGGTTTGGAAATAAAGCCTATAATAAGTGGTTTTGGGGTCAAAGTAACATTAAGCTAACGTTTGGTCCGGTTGAAGCCGGGGTGTCTACCGAAAGTTTATGGTGGGGACCCGGAATACAAAACGCCTTAATAATTAGCAACAGTGCACCTGGCTTTAAGCATATTACACTTAATACGTCGCACCCGATAAATACTTACATTGGCCATTTTGAAGCACAGATAATAGCAGGCCGCCTTGAAGGTTCGGGTTTGCCACCTTTGCTGAATGGAGCTATTGATTATCAGCCTAAAGATAGCGATTGGCGATATTACACCGGATTTAATATTAATTATCATCCTAAATGGGTACCTGGCCTGACGCTCGGCTTAACCAGGACTTTTGATGCGTATGAAAAAGATGTTAGCGGCTTTAAAGGTTATGTGCCTTTTTTTACCGCATATTCAAAAGTTAGTACAACCGGACAGGACTCAGGTATTGGCGATCCTTTTCCGCGAGATCAGTTAACTTCAATTTATGCGCGTTGGTTGTTTACCAAGGCAGCAGCCGAGGTTTATTTTGAATATGGGTTGAATGATAATGCATACAATTTAAATGATTTTATCGGTGCACCTCAGCATTCAAGAGCCTATATTGCCGGTCTCAGAAAATTGGTTCCAATTGCAGGAAATAAAAATCAAGGCATTTTATTTGGCGCTGAAATTACCCAGCTTTCACAGTCTATTGATCGGATAGTAAGGTCGGCAGGCGGATGGTATACACATTATCAGATAAGACAAGGGCAAACTAATTTAGGACAAATGCTTGGTGCGGGCACCGGCTCGGGTGGTAATCTCCAATCAGTAGAGATGAGTTGGGTTTGTGGATTAACAAAGATAGGATTTCAATTCGACAGATATGAGCATGCTGTCGACTTTTCCGATACCTATCTTCCAGATATTAACAACAATAGCCGCAAATGGGTAGACTTTGGTT
>DATCXS010000194.1:0-7236 GCA_036565645.1 Mucilaginibacter sp. | reverse complement strand
CGAGACTAATTTCAAGAGCAAGCTTATAGAGTGGTGCCAGCGGCACAGCAGAGATATTTCTTTTGACCTGGTTGATAATGGCGACGGCGAGACCACCAAACTCTTCACCGTGCAAGCCAGTGTCGATGGCCAGATTATGGGCTTGGGTAAAGAGTTCAGTAAAAAGAACGCCGAAAAGCTTGCCGCCGAAAAAGCCTGCGAGGCGCTTGGGATATAATCATTTTACTTTCTTGCGATCCAAATTGGCGGGTCACCCTGAGGCTTTTCGAAGGGGTGAGCGCTGGGAATGCGCGTTTCATGGCCCATGCTTCGACGGCTACCCATGTGTATAGATTTCTCAAATCGTTCGGGATGACATTGTTATTGCACTCTTAAAGTGCTGCAGGTTTTATAAACTCAGCAGCATGGCACCCTTTTTTTCGCTTCATAGCCAAACAAAAAGCCCGGTTGCATTTGCAACCGGGCTTTTGAATACGATTAATATATATAGTTTTAAGCTAATTTTACATTTACCGCGTTAAGGCCTTTTCTGCCCTGTTGTGGCTCATAAGTTACTTCGTCGTTTTCACGAATTTTGTCGATCAAACCTGATACGTGTACAAAGATCTCTTCGCCACTTTCAGTTTTGATGAAGCCGAAGCCTTTAGAGTCATTAAAGAATTTTACTGTTCCTGTTGCCATTATAAAAATTGAATTAAATTACTGCAAGGTAGATTAAAATATTTAATATCCAATACTACAGGCATTTTTTTGACTATTTTTTGTTTTTCAGTTTATGGCGATTGCCGGATATAAATGGTTAGTTGAAGCATCAGGTAATCAGAACTAAATAAAAAAGCGCATTTTTGTAACATGCCCACAGGAACTCTTTTTTTGATACCCGTGCCGCTTGCAGAGGAAGCCGCGGCTAAAACCTTTACACCTTACCTGGTTGATACGATTAACCACATCAAAGAATATATTGTAGAGAACGAGAAGACCGCCCGGCGTTTCCTGAAAGAGGCCGGACTAAAAACGCCGCAAAGTGAGTTGGTAATCCATGATTATGGCAAGCATAGCCGAAACAATAGCCTTAAGCCGTTTTTTACGGGCCTACAGGCAGGGAAAGACGTGGGGTTGATGAGTGAAGCGGGTTGCCCCGGTATCGCCGATCCTGGGGCAGATATTGTGGCCGAGGCGCACCGGCGAAATATTAAAGTAGTGCCGCTGGTGGGCCCAAGTTCTATTTTGCTGGCGCTGATGGCGTCAGGATTTAACGGACAGGGTTTCGCCTTTCAGGGATATTTGCCCATTGACAAAGCCGACCGCAGCCGCAGGGTTAAGGAATTGGAAACCTTGTCAGAAAAGCTTAATCAAACCCAGATATTTATAGAAACGCCTTTCCGCAATAATCCTATGCTGGAAGAAATATTAAAAACCGGCAATCCAAAAACCAAACTCTGCATTGCCTGTAACCTTACCGGCACTGACGAGTTTGTGCAAACCAAGACCATCGCCGAATGGCAAATACAAGTGCCTGACCTGCATAAAAAACCAACCATTTTTCTATTATCGCGTTCTGTTTAAGTGATCAATCAGCAACATACCCAGGTTTTAATTGTCGGCGCCGGGCCGTCAGGGTTAATGATGGCAGCCCAGTTATTGCGGCATGGGGTGCAGCCAATCATTATAGACAGTAAGCAAGGGCCGACAGATCAATCAAAAGCCCTGGCAGTACAGGCGCGGTCGTTAGAGATTTACCGGCAACTGGGTGTTATTGATAAAATCATCAACAATGGTAAACCGGCCGGGGGCGTAGCGCTTAATGAAGATGGAAAAAGATTGGCCGGGCTGTCGCTCGAGGAAACCGGTAAAGGTCAAACCAAATTCCCTTATGTATTTCTTTATCAGCAAAGCAAAAACGAGCGTACCCTGCTTGATTTTTTAACGGCTAACTGCTGCCCGGTATATTGGGATACAAACCTGGCATTATTAACGCAAGGCGCGGATAAAGTAGAAGTACAATTGCAGTCGGGTGCTGAAACGGTATCCTTAACCTGCGACTGGCTTGTAGCTGCTGATGGTGCACATAGCACCGTGCGTAAGCAATTGCAAATACCATTTACCGGCGACACCTATGCGCATGAGTTTTACCTGGCCGATGTTGAGCTGGCTAATAAAGAATTGGATGATAGCCTTGTTGAACTCTACCTGTCTAAAAAAGGATTTGCCGGTTTTTTCCCCATGCCGGAGGACAATTGTTATCGAATTATTGGTAATCTGCCCGATTTTGTAAAAACCACCGAAGGCCTGCAACTGGATGATGTTTTGCCGCATTTGAATGGGGTGACAAAGTTTGCTGCTAGGGTAACACATCTTAAATGGTTCACTACCTACCGCCTGCATCACCGCATGGCTGATAACTTCAGAAAACAGCGTGCTTTTTTAGTTGGAGATGCAGCGCATATCCACTCGCCGGTTGGCGGACAGGGTATGAACACCGGGCTGCAGGACGCTTATAACCTGGGCTGGAAATTGGCAGGGGTTTGCAATGGGGAGGTTAACGAAAAAGTTTTAGACAGCTATGCTGCAGAGCGGATGCCAGTTGCTAAAGAGCTGCTCAATACCACCGACCGCATGTTTAAAGTAGTGATGTCCACAAGTTGGCTTACTATGCTGTTTAAACGCTGGGTACTCCCCGGATTACTGAAATTTGTCTGGAGCAAGCCTAATATCCGCGAATTGTTTTTTAAGCGCGCGTCCGAGATTTATATCAACTATCGCCACAGCAATATCAGTCTGCATTTAAGCAACGCTACCAAAATAAAAGCAGGAGACAGGTTGCCATACCTCGCCGTTTACGACGAAAAGCAACAAATCGAGACCGATTTGCACGAATGGTGCAGCAAACCAGGCTTTACGCTGATTGTGTTAGGAAAATTAAAAGAGCTGGATCTGTTTACGCTGGCCAAATGGATCACCCAAAACTATAACGGTAATTTAAACTTATTTTATCTGCCGCCATCAACCAAAAACAAGCACGTGTTTGAGCAGTTTGAGGTTGGCGAAAGTAAAAAGAAGGCGCTGATTGTAAGGCCCGATATGCACATTGGCCTTATTAATGATGTGGTAGATGTTGATATGATGGATAACTACCTCAATAATATAGTCGGACTTGGTAAAACTGCTAACTAACCGTGAATGGTCTCAGATCTGCCATAGTTTTTCACAACATCAGCTTCATAAGCTAAAAACTCTTTCCAGCGTTTGTCGACATCAATGGTTTCGGCGTATTTCTTTGCCAGGTTAATAAACATAGCATAATGCGTAGCCTCGCTGATCATCAGCTCATGATAAAAAGCGGATAGCTGCTTGTCATTAATATTTTCTGACAGCACCTTAAAACGCTCGCAGCTTCTCGCCTCGATCATCGCCGAAAACAACAAGCGGTCAATCAGCTGCGCTTCGCGCCCGCCGCCAATAATGATGAATTTACGCAGCTCATTTACATAGCCGTCCTTACGCTCGCGCCCCAGCACATAACCACGATCTAAAATAATTTGGTGGACACGTTTAAAGTGTTCCATTTCTTCCTGCACCAGATCGGTCATTTGTTGTACCAGATCGCTCAGGTTTGGGTTTTGTACAATAAGGGTAATAGCGTTCGATGCGGCCTTTTGTTCGCAAAAAGCATGGTCTACTAAAAGCTCTTCGATGTTACTTTCTACCACATTTTTAACCCAGGTAGGGTCGGTGGGCAGTTGTAATTTTAAGATGGTTTTCTCGCTCACGGGGCAAAGATAAATCAAAAGGCAGATATTTAACTCATAAGGTCATGCCAAACATGTTTCACTGTTGTCCGGTAAAAAAAGTACTTTTGCTCATGTTGAATGTTTAAGTGTGGTAACTCAAATATCAACAAAAGGGGTAGCTTTCAAACTACCCCCTTTCTTTTTATCAAAAATCTCCTTTACCGGACAACAGTGAAACAAGTTCGGGATGACGGAGGAATATTACTTATACAAACTCTTACTTTCAATAAATTTCAATACCGCATCGGGTACAAAAAACTGCACATTCTTTTTTTCGGCGATGGATTTACGAATGAAAGTAGCCGATAATTCCATCTGCGGGGTCATGGTAATAGTTACCGACGGGTGCGACGCCAGTTCGGCGTTTTCATAACCAGGGCGCGGGTATACAAATATTTTGTAATCGCGCAGGATGAGCTTATAGTTTTTCCATTTATGCAGGTTCGCCAGGTTATCAGAACCCATAATGAGTGCAAACTCATGCTGGGGATATTTTTCTTTAAGATGAGTAAGCGTATCAATGGTATATGACGGCTGGGGTAATTTTAACTCCACATCGCTTACTTCGATATTTTGGGCATTGTCGGTAGCCAGCCTGGCCATTTCAAGGCGGTCGTAAGTATTGGTCAGGTCGCTATATTTTTTTAGCGGATTTTGGGGCGATACAACCAACCATACTTTATCAAGCGTGGTGTAGTTAGCCAGGTAATTAGCTATAATAAGGTGACCAATGTGGATAGGATTAAAAGAGCCAAAGAATAATCCAATTTTCATTTCAAATTTTGCAGTCGAGGGTTACCAAATGACAATAACCGGTGCCAATCTCCGGGGGAACCAGATCAAGTGTCGAACAATTAATAGCATCCTGAAGATGCAAGTTACTTCGCCAGGAAATTCTTCACCAACTGCTCTGCTTCTGCGCATGCCGTCTGAAGATCGTGATTTTTGAGTATAATATCAAATTTAGGAGCATAGTTCAGTTCTTTTTCTGCCTTGGCAAAACGCTCCTTCAGTTTTTGCTGGCTGTCGGTACCGCGACTTATCAAACGCTGTTTCAATACTTCTAATGATGGTGGCTGTACAAAGATGGCCAGAGCCTGATCCTCGTATTTACGTTTAAGGTGTAAACCCCCTTCAACATCAATATCAAAAATTACGGTTTTGCCTTCATCCCAGATGCGCTCAATTTCGGTACGCAGGGTGCCGTAAAAAGTGTCCGAATAAACCTCTTCAAACTCGACAAACTGCTTTTTGGCAATCCGGTGCAGAAACTCTTCTTTACTAATAAAGTAATAAGATTTGCCGGGCTGCTCATCGCCACGGGGCTTCCGGGTAGTAGCCGAAATAGAAAACTCCAGATCAGGAAATTTAGTAAGCAGGTGCTTAACGATGGTTGTTTTACCGGCTCCCGATGGTGCAGAAAATATGATGAGTTTTCCGTCTTGGCTCATAGCAATAGTTCACGGTTCATAGTCTCGGGCTTCCGGTTCAAAGCTGTTATGGGCGCTGAACCATCAACCGCTAACTATAAACGCTATAATACGTTTAGTAGTTGTTCTTTAATTTTCTCCAGCTCTTCTTTCATGCCAACCACCAGTTTCTGGATGTTGGCATCGTTTGCTTTTGAGCCCAGGGTGTTTACTTCACGGCCAATTTCCTGCGAGATAAATCCAAGCTTTTTACCGTTGGCATCCGCATTCTTCAGTGTCTCCAGGAAATACTCGCAGTGTGTTTTTAAACGGATCTTTTCTTCGGTGATATCCAGTTTATCGATGTAATAGATCAGCTCCTGCTCAAAGCGATTTTGGTCGATAGCCTCACGGCCTGCGGCTTCAGTCAAAAACTGATTCAATCGCTCCCGGATAACCGGCACGCGTTTAGGTTCTTCAACCTCAACCAGTTTCAGGTTTTGCATGATGATATCGATGCGATACTTCAGGTCCTGCTCTAATACACCACCTTCATCACTTCTAAACTGCTGGAAAGCGGACATCGCCTGGTTAAAGGTTTTTTCTACAACCTTCCATTCATCTTCAGACAGTGTTTCTTCATCGTATTTTACAACCTCCGGCAAGCCCAAAGCCAGTTGTAAAAGGTTGCTTGTGGGCTCGTTTAACTCCGCGCTAACTGCCTTTAATTGTTCGTAGTAGTTTTTAAGCAATGCGGTATCAATACCGGCAGCCTTGGCAATCGTATTAGCCTGCTCTACATTGATAGACAGATTTACCTTGCCACGCTCAATTTGCTTGCTGCACTCGTTTCGTAACTGGAACTCTTTCTCAGAAAAAATTTTGGGCAGGCGCAATGACAGTTCGAGAAACTTGCTGTTCAGGGATTTAATTTCGATGGTGTATTTGGTGTTACCCGTATCGAAACTGGCGATTCCATATCCTGTCATGGATTTTATCATGCGCAAAGATAGTTTTTTTTATTTAGTAGCTATTAATGCCATATTAAAACGCCCGAATCGTCGTTAACTAACAACCATAAGCCGCTAAAAATTAACATTTTTTTACAATTGCAGTCAGATGCAATGATTAGTTTTGTTTTCTTGAATCAATTATATATATACCGCAGGCTTAGCCTTCTTATTGCTTTTTTTGTTTGTTTGACGCTTAGCGTATCGGCACAACAACTGGCGTTTTTTAAGGGCGTTGTATTTAAGAAAAACTCGCCTGTAACCATCGCATTCGTTTCAGTAACCGATCTTAGCCGTAAAGACGTTACCGGGGTTTTATCTGACGATTTGGGTAGTTTTCGTATTCAGGCGGCAGTGGGCGACAGCTTGCTCTTTAAAAAATCAGACTACACACCTCAGCTCATTGTTATTCAAAGTTATTCGCCGCTTTCGGTATATATGCAGGCCATCATTCATCTTAATCAGGTTACTATTAAGGATGTAAGCAAGCAAAAGGAATTGAATGATGCATTGGACGCTTACAAAAAAAAGGGACAATATTATACGCTTGACCCAAACGTACTGTCGGTTTTGGTGTCGCCGCTTACCGGTTTATATGAGCTATTTGGCAAAGCCCCGGCGCAGGCGCGTAGATTCAGAAAATACTCTAAAGAAGAAATGGAGCGTATTGAAGTGGCTAAACGCTACAACAAAACTGTGGTGAAAAATATAACCAATATGCCTGACGAAGACCTGGAAGACTTCATGTTCAACTTCACGCCAAATGTCGAGGATATTCGTATCTGGACCGATTATGATATCATTAGCTATATCAAACGCTCATACGCTTACTTTAAAGCCAACCGCGATTCTTATAAGCTGCAGAAGCTGAATTAAAATCTATCGCGTTAGCAAACGAAAAAAGGGAGGATCTCGTGATCCTCCCTTTTTCGTTTATATAAGAAACTAATATCTATCTACGCCTCTACATGCTTGCCAACCAGGTGGTTAGCAACCAGGTATTCGGCAATTTGTACTGCGTTGGTA
>DATCXS010000076.1:0-7405 GCA_036565645.1 Mucilaginibacter sp. | reverse complement strand
GCATTACAAAACTATTCTCTGGCGAGGATGAAGGTACGGTCACCATGTAGCCGGTTTTCGGGTCTTTGGTCAGGATGCTATTATAAAACTGTGCGGAGCCTTTCAGTATCGGGTAAATACTTTTCAGATAGGTCTTGTCATCAGTAAAAGCGTAATGATCCCACAAATTGCTGCACAACCAGCCTGAGCCGGCTTTGGTGATACCCCATGACGCGCTCTCGCCGGGTTCTGTCCAGCCCCAAACGTTGGTGATGACATGAGCCACCCATCCGTCGGCATTGTAATATGCTTTAGCAGTGCGCTCGCCGGGTTTTACCAGTCCGCGTACCAGTTCAACCAATGGCAGATTCAACTCCGATAGATTAGAAACCTCAACCGGGAAATGATTCATCTGCACATTAACATCCAGGTGATAATCGCCATTCCAGGGCGTTTGTGTTTGGTTGGCCCAAAGCCCCTGCAGGTTTGGCGGCAGCAGGCCAACGCGGGTGCTGCAAATGTTCAAATACCGGCCAAACTGGTAAAATAACACAGGCAGCAATTTATCCGCATCGGGGTTGTTATGAAAGCTGATGAGGCGCTGGTCGGTGGTTTCGGTATCATCGCTTTTACCCAGGTCAATATTTACACGATTGAATAATTTTTGGAATTTAATGATGTGTTCTTTCCGTATTTGTTCGTACGGTTTTTGCATGGCGGCAGTCAAGTTTTGAGCCATACGGGTTTTGAAGTTCACGTCGCGAAAATCGGTAGTAGCTGACAGGTAAATGATCGCAGATGTCGCGTTTTTAATCACCAGTTTATTGCCTTCGGCAGTTAAGCTCCCTCCGGTCAGTTTTACTTTAGCATTGGCAATGTATTGCATGCCCTTACCATCGGTGCCGTTGTCAAGTTGGCCTTCCATTTGCAGCACCTTGCCATTGATAGTAGTAGTAAAACGCTCCGGGCGATCCATACCAATGCTCAGACTTAGCATACCCGGCTTATCGGCCGTAAGGCGAATCACATCCACATCGCCGCTAAAACTGGTAAAGTACTCGCGGGTATAGGTGGTATTGCCAACTTGATAAGTTGCTGTCGCGATAGCATTATTTAAAGACAAGCGGCGATGATAATGGCTATACTCAGACGCATCGGCATTGCCATAATCAAACTTTAAATTCAAGCTGCCCAGGGTCTGGAAACAGCCCCACTGCTTGCCGCCCGAACCGGGGCCTTTACAAACAAAATCTTTATTAATGAGGTTTTGGGCCTCCACGTTTTTGCCGGCCAGTAACAACGCTTTTATTTCCGGCAGTTTTTTGTAGGCACCGTAATTATTGGCATCCTGCGGCGAGCCTGACCATAGCGTAATATCATTCAGCGTGATCTGATCGTCGGTAATACCACTGGTAGGCATCATGCCCAAACGGCCGTTGCCCAGGGGCAGGGTCTGCTCCCAGTTGGCTGCCGGTTTATCGTAATGTAATTGCAATTGCTTCTGGCCAAAGGCAGCTATTGACACAAATACCAAAAATACTGCAACAGGCATCAACTTTTTAAAATTCATTGGGCAAGCGGTAATGGAAAAATGAGGTTTATAAATCGGTATAAAACTATCGCAAACGCGAATGTTAAAAATAGACAAAAAGCGATTAAAGATGGATGATCTTATCTTTAAATGGTTTGTCATTCTAAGGTGCAAAAACCCGATCTCTGAAGGTGAAAGGAAAGTTTCGATGTCACCCTCAACATAGTAAGATATATATACATAGGCAAGGAATTGCGCATGTATATATATCTTCGTTCTTCGACAAGTGAAGGAAGAACGATAAGTAAAGCCCTCCTTCCCGGTCTGTTGAGGTCTATATCCCCCACTTCTTATTAGGTTGCGGGCCCATTACAAACTCCAGTGTCCCGCCGTTTAATATTTGCTGATGTTCAATAAAGCATTTGTTATAAGGCTTGCCATTTAAAGTAGCCGACTGAATATAAACATTAGCCGGCGAGTTGTTTTTGGCGATGATAGTAAATATTTTACCCGTAGCACCGGCGCGGATGGCTACGTGATTAAATGTCGGACTAAATAATTCATATCTCGGATTGCCTGGCGTAGCCTGGTGCAACCCACTTGCTGCTAAAACATACCAAGCCGACATCTGGCCTACATCTTCGTTACCAACCAATCCTTCAACACCGGTTTTATACGCATTGGCGCAAATTTTGCGTACCCATTTCTGTGTAAGCCACGGAGTGCCGAGTCGGTTAAACATGAAAGGTACTAAGTGTACCGGCTCATTGGCCTGGTTATAATAATCGTTCCAGTTATAGTTATCCGGCGTGTTTTCGAAGAATGAGTTGAGGTCGGCAATGGTTTTTTCACGGCCACCCATTAGCGTAGCCATACCATCAATATCATGCGGAACAAACCAGCCCTGCTGATATGGATTGCTTTCAACCGTTCCATAGCCTTGCTGCAGGCGTCCTTTTTTTGGCCAGGGCTCCCAACTGCCGTCAGCTTTTTTGGGACGGAACCAACCTTTTTCCGGGTCGAATATCTTTTTGTAGGTCTGCGCACGGTCAGCGTATAATTTTACATCCTCAGGATGCCCTAACCATGCGGCCAGTTGCGATTGGCACCATTCGTCAAAACTATATTCTAAAGTAGTCGAGATATCCATAGCATGGCGGTTCGGTGTGTTGCCAAATTTCTCGACCGTATTGCGGGCAAATTTATAAGCCTTTTGCACGTCAAAGTTGCGGATGCCCTTGCTGTAGGCATCGGCAATAACCGGGATAGCCGGATTACCCACCATACAACCCGAATAGGCATTCAAAAACTCCCAGCGTTCCAGATAGTCATTGCCGCTTTTGTCGGCCAGCTCAACCAACGAGTTGATCATGTCGCTTACAACATTAGGGTTGATGATAGTTTGCAGCGGGAACTGACTTCTGAATACATCCCAACCACTAAATACCGAACGCTTTACAAATTTATCAGTATGATGCGTTTTCATGTCGCCGCCCATATAAGTGCCGTCAATATCGGCAGTAGCACGTGGATCTATCATAGTATGATAAAGCGCCGTGTAGAATACCGTTTTCTGATCTTCAGTACCGCCGTCTACACTAATTGCCGACAGGCTTTTGTTCCACAGGTCTTTGGCTTTTCTGCGTACGGACATAAAGTCCCATCCGGGTATTTCAGAAGTTAAATTAAGACGAGCACCCTCCATGCTTGAAAAAGAAATACCGGTTTTAAGCAATACCACTTCTTTGTCTTTGGTTTCAAAATTGGTAAAAAAGCCCAGGTGTTTACCTTGCAGTTCTGTAAATTTAGAGACAATAGCAGCCTTGGCTATCAGTGAATCATATTTTAAACTGGTAACGCTTTCGCTTTTACGCGAAATACCTGCCGGGATCTCGGCCACCCATGCGCCATAATTTTTAAAAGGTTTGCTAAACTGCGCGTAAAAATAAACAGTGTAGTTGGCTTTGCCATCGCCGTTGCCCCAGCCGCCGCCTTCGGGGGGGCATTTCATCCATCCGGCAATCGTATGGTCGTCAACCACCTTAATATATTGTTCGGTAGACGTGCCGCCAACGCGGCGTGCCAGGTCAATCTGGATGCGTGATTGCTTGTTCTGGGGGAAAATAAAACGCATAATACCGCTATGCGGCGCCGCCGACATTTCGACGTGTATATTGTAATCGGTAAGTGTAGTAGCATAATAACCTGCCTGCGCTACTTCATCTTTCTTGCTGTAGTGAGAGCGATAGCCCGGCAATTCGGGATGTCGGCCTGCTACCACATGCAGCGGGCCGGTAGTCGGGGTTACCAGGAAGTTGCCCAGATCGCCGTACCAGCCTATGCCGCTCATTTGCGTAAAAGCAAAGCCTTCGATATATTTCATCTCATAGCTGTAGCCAGGGCCGTTATCGCCGCCGGTTATAGTGTTGGGGCTTATCTGCACCAGCCCGAAAGGTGTTGCTGCACCCGGGAAAGTTTTGCCAAGCCCATGATATATACCAGCGTCGGCTGCGCTGGTGCTGGCGCCTATAAATGGGTCAACATAGTCGGCAGGTGTTTTGGTTTGTGCTGCTAATTGCAATGCCGCGGCCAGGGCCAGCGTACAAAGTATCAATCTTTTCATCCGTATAATTGGTTTCGAGGTGGATAGTTATCCGCAGCTAAATGTCGGTAAAATAAAACAAGCGACGAGCTGCAAATTTTTCGTTTGCAAAGTAAAATAATTATTACGAAATCGATTTTATGACTAAAAATGAATTTTAGTATTTAAATAGCGCAGGTTTTATGGCAAATTAACTTTTATTTTGAGTTAAACTTAGCGGTATACCAATTTCGCTTTACACTTTTCCAATTGTCCTGAATGAAAAAATACGCTTACATAACTATGCTGCTGGCGGCAGTAGGGGTTTTATACCAATGCACCGCGCATAAAATACTGACTACTTTCAATAATCCGCCGAAGGCTGACATCAATTCATCGCCGGTAGTGCCGGCTGCCGAGTCGATCGGTAAAATGAAATTGGAGCCGGGGATGGCCATTAAGCTAATTGCCTCCGAGCCTCTCATCAGCACGCCGGTTGCGATAACTTTCGACAGGTATAACCGTATCTGGGCTATCGAGATGCAGGATTACATGCCTGATACTTCCGGGCGAGGAGAAAATGAGCCGTCGGGTAAAGTAGTTGTGCTGAGTGATAAGAACAAAGACGGTATTATGGATACGCGCAAAGTAGTGATAGACTCGCTGGTAATGCCACGCGCCTTTTGCCTGATTGAAAATGGCATATTGGTTGCAGAACCACCGCGCCTGTACTATTATGAGCTGAAAAACGACAAAGTGGTAAAACGTACTTTGGTTGATGCTAAATACACCGACGGCGGTAATGTTGAACACCAGCCTAATGGCTTGTATCGTGCTTTGGATAACTGGATCTATAATGCCAACTCGCCCAAGCGCTACCGTAAACAAGGCGATAAGTGGCTGACCGAATCGGCGCACGAAAAAGGACAGTGGGGTATTGCGCAGGATAACGAGGGCCGCATGTATGCCAATGACAACTCCACCAACCTGCAGGGCGACTACTTCCCGCCGAGTTTAGGTTTAACTAACAAGAATCAACGCGGATTAGCCGGTTTCAACGAACGTACGGTAGCTGATAACCGTACCTTCCCGATACGCCCTACACCGGGGGTTAACCGGGGTTATATGAAAGGCACGCTGGATGACAGCTTGCGTCTGGTAAACTTCACGGCAGCCTGCAGCCCAATGATTTATCGCGGCGCGTTGTTTGGCCCGGCTTACTCCTTTAATGCCTTTGTTGCCGAGCCGTCGGCTAACCTGATCAAACGCGATATTTTGAATGAAAGGGGCAACGTCGTTAAAGGTCGCGAAGCTTATCATGGCCGTGAGTTTTTGGCGAGCGTGGACGAGCGTTTCCGTCCGGTGGGTTTATATGACGGGCCTGATGGTGCTTTGTATGTTGTAGATATGTACCGCGGTATTATCCAGCATAAAACTTATTTGACCCCTTACCTGGCCGGGCAGATTGCCAAACGTAATCTGAGCAAGCCGTTATCTTGCGGCCGCTTGTATAAAATTTACCCGGCAGGCAAAAAGCTGAAAAGCGTTACCTTTCCAGATGATCCGCTGAAACTGGTGGCGCTGTTGGGTAATCCTAATGGCTTTGTCCGCGATAAGGCCCAGCAGATTTTGGTAGATACGAAGCCGCAGCAAGCCCTGCCGGCTTTGCACGAGGCGATTAAATCAAGCAACCCATTGTTGGTTACTCATGCCTTATGGACCCTGGAAGGTTTTGGCGAATTAAAGGCCGATCAGGTATTAGCCTTATTACAATCGCCGGATTGGAAGATCCGCATGCAGGCCCTGACGGTATCGCCAAATATCATCGACCAAAATAACTATAGCCGCTTTACACCTGTATTGGCCCGGATGGTTACTGATAATGACACAATTGCGGCTCCTTATGTGGGTTTTGTAACCAGCGCCATCCAGAAATATGACCGCAAGGCTGCTGATGGTATTTTGTTTAGCCTGGCTAAGAAATATCCTAAGAATATTTATGTAGCCGATGCTATTGTATCTAACGTTCGTGGCCGCGAAGAAGCTTTCCAAAAAGAAATGCTGGCGGTTGTGCCAGATGCTTCGCTGACCATCAATAAACGCATTGACCGCGTGGTTGCTGCTATAGAGGATGCCAAACTGAACACCGATCCAACGCTTATGGCTAAGTATTTCCCAAGAGGCGTGGCTATTTTTGGTACCGTTTGTAAAACCTGTCACGGCGAGGATGGTAATGGTGTTACCGCCCTGGCGCCGCCATTGAATAAATCTGAGATTGTTAATGGCGATAAGCGCCTCATGATCTCTATTCTGCTGAAGGGCCTGACCGGGCCGGTTAAAGTTAACGGACACGTTTATAAGGCCCCGGAGATTAGCGGCGAAATGCCGGGTTTTGCGGATAATAAAGACTTTAGCGACGACGACCTGGCGCAGGTGATGAACTTTGTGCGCCGGTCATGGCAAAATAAAGGCAGCAAGGTAAATGCATCAGACGTAAAGGCCCTGCGTGCTAAGCTGGCATCGCGCGAAAAAGTGTTTACGATGGAGGAGTTGCAGTCGCCACCAAAGCAGGACCCTAAGATCCAGACTAATTAGGCAGCAAAGACCGGGGCGAGTCCCCGTGTTTTGTTTCACTTAAATATGAAACAGATGGAACAAAGTGAAACAATGTTTTTTGCAACATGTTGCTAATCAGGTGTTTATATGAACCTGCTGAAACAAAATGAAACAACGTATAAGTCAGTAAGGTTTCGCTTCAAAATCTGTTAACATGTTGATTTTCAGGTGCTGCAGAATTGGTGTTTTTGGGGATTGCAGGTGAAACAAGATATCACCTGATTTAGTGCTTATTCCAAATAATCTACTAAATTTATCTCAACCAATTATCATGACCTGGATACAGCCTGTCAATCCTCTACATCATCTTGCGCTATCAGCATTGGTGGCTCTGGCACCTGTGCTGGTTATTTTCTGGGCGCTCATTATTAAAAAGACTAAAGGGTATAAAGCCAGTTTAATGGCCTGCGGGGCCGCTTTTATCGTAGCTTTAACAGTTTACAATATGCCCGCTAAGCTGGCTGTGCTTTCAATAGCTAACGGAGCTATTTATGGATTTTTTCCGATATGCTGGATCGTCATCAGCGCGGTATTCCTGTTTAACCTGACGGTAAAGAGCGGCAAGTTTGAGATCATTAAACATTCTATGGCCTCAATCACTGCCGACAGGCGCTTGCAGGCTATGCTGATCGCTTTCTCGTTTGGGGCTTTTTTGGAGGGGACGGCAGGCTTTGGCGCGCCGGTAGCCATAACCGCCG
>DATCXS010000007.1:0-10473 GCA_036565645.1 Mucilaginibacter sp. | reverse complement strand
GTTGCCGCTTTGCACTTTGTCCCAGTGGGGCAGGCCGGGGCCGTTGGGGTTGCCGGTTTTCACAAAGTTCACAAAGAAGTTTTGCATGATCTCTGATGTTTTATAATCGTCGGGTGTCCAGGCATAAACTTTGTTAGTCGGCAGATTGCCTAGCGCATACTCTATCTCAGAGGTATGTATTGCACCCGGCGAATGGTCTACCGTACCGGCAGGCGCATTGGCCATGACAGGGCGGCGCTTATTAAAGAAGTAACGATAAACGGGCTTATTATGCGTTTTAGTTTGCAGATCAATAAACTTCCAGGTGCCGTAAGCAAACCGGTCCGTTGCCAGATCGGTAGCAGCTTGCGCAACATCAGCATCTGTAGCCGGAGCATAAACGTTTAATATTTGAGAAGCGCGGTCGCCATATAATTTTTGTACTGATGATTTGAAATTCTTTAAAGTTGGATCCAGTCCGCCCAATACACCCTCCGGCCCTGACTCGGCCGAGTTCCAACCGGCTAAAAGTGGTATATTCATTTGTTTACCTGCTTTAAAAACAGCCTGCGGCGATTCGGGCAGGAAATAACCATCAACATCTATAGGAAAATCTCCCCGTGCTGCTATTTTAAGCAAAGAGTCGGCAGGTAACTTACGTAAATCTGTTAAAGATCTAGCGCCGACAGAAGTGGCAAATTTAACCCCGAGTTGTTCAGCATCAGCCAGCGGAGTAGGCGACCAGTTACCCAACGATGAACCGCTCTCGGCTATAGCGCCTCTGAAAAGACCTTTTGATAATGGTGAAGCCATCTGCGCGCATACAGACATTGAACCTGCCGACTCACCACCGATAGTTATTTTATGCCGGTCGCCGCCAAAAGCAGCTATATTTTTCTGTACCCAAACCAGGGCCGCACGTTGATCCATCAAACCATAGTTTCCTGAAGAATGATGTGCTGATTCGGCAGTAAGCTCAGGGTGCGCGAGGAACCCAAATATCCCTAACCGGTAATTAACCGTAACCACGATGATCCCTTTTTTTGCAAGGGCCTCGCCGTCATAACGAGCTTCAGAGCCATCACCGGCACCAAATCCTCCGCCATAAAAATAAACCAGCACGGCTAATTTGTGATTGTTTGGTTTAGCCGGGGTCCACACGTTCAGATATAAACAATCTTCGCTTTCGCCGTTGCTTCTAAACTTCATGTAACTGTAAATTAGCCGCTGCATAGCCCGCGGGCCAAAATGATCGGCCTTGCGAATGCCTTTCCAGTTAAGCGGTGCTTGTGGTTCTTTCCAGCGCAGATTGCCAACAGGCGGCTGAGCAAACGGAATGCCTTTATACGATGTTACACCGCTGGTTTCGGTAACGCCTTCTAAAATGCCATTAGCGGTTTTTACTTGTGGGTTTTGTGCATAAGCAACTATGCTTAACAGGCTAAATGCTATCAAAAATATTTTTTTCATGGTTTGATTAGATATGGGCCGGCAAACAAATTTAACATTTGCTGTTACATACCTTTATATCTGTCAACCAATTTACTTATGTAGTTGCAAACTACACGCTTATTCGTCCGAAGGCACAGACTTCTGACAGCGCAGTTTGTCCGGCAATAGCTTTATTTGTGGCCGTTGTTCGGAAGTATCAACATACAAACTGTAATGGCGTCATTGCAATGACGTATTAGGGAGTTTTAGGCCATTTATCACTCATAGCGTCATGCCGTCCCGATGGCTGTGGAGACAGCATGACTTTTTTCTATTTATTTATTAAAAAACGAATCCATTACCGCATATCGTTTTGCATCGGCAATTGGCTGCTGTTGGCTATCTTGATTAATGATCATAAAGTTGCCGGTTTTAACCGTGTCCCATTGTGGCAGGCCGGGGCCGTTGGGGTTGCCGGTTTTTACAAAGTTCACAAAGAAGTTTTGCATGGTCTCTGATGTTTTAAAGTCGTCGGGGGTCCAGGCATAAACTTTATTGGTTGGCAGGTTTCCCAGCGCATACTCAATCTCCGAGGCATGCGCCGCACCAGGCGAATGGTCTACCGTACCGGCAGGGGCATTAGCCATGATGGGACGGCGTTTATTAAAGAAATAGCGGTATACCGGTTTATGTCCTGTTTTGCTCTGCATATCGACAAATTTCCAGGTGGCGTAGGCAATGAAACGGTCAGATGCCAGATTAGTGGCTGCTTGCGCTACATCCGCATCTGTCGTTGCCGTATAGGCCCCCAGGATATCCTGTGCACGGTCTTTATATAACCTTTCTACACCGGCTTTGTAGTTATCGACTGTAGGTTCTGACCTTCCTAAAATACCATTCGGACCACCCTCGGCCGAGTTCCAGCCAGCTAATAAAGACACATCCATTTGTTTACCCGCAGCAAAAATGGCTTGCGGGGACTCAGGCAAAAAGTAGCCGTCTACATCTGTACTAAAACCTGAACGGGCCGATAATTTCAATAATGTATCAGCCGGAATTTTACGAAGATCGGCCAATGAAGCAGCACCTATAGAGTTGGCAAACTTCGCACCGTTTTGCTCAGCATCGGCCAATGGTTTTGGCGATAGATTACCCAACAACGACCCGCTTTCGCCTATCGCTGCTCTGAATAGTCCTTTCGACAATGGCGATGCCACTTGCCCACATACCGACATAGAGCCGGCCGATTCGCCGGCGATAGTGACTTTAGATGGATCGCCGCCAAATGCTGCAATATTTTTTTGTACCCAAACCAGGGCCGCATGCTGATCCATCAAACCATAATTGCCGGATGCCTTGTGCGGTGATTCGGCAGTCAGTTCGGGATGTGCCATGAACCCGAAAATGCCTAAACGATAATTTACCGTAACGGTGATAATTCCTCTTTTAGCAAGCGCCTCGCCATCATAGCGATATTCAGAACCATCGCCTGCTTGAAACCCTCCCCCATAAAAATAAACCAGCACCGCCAGTTTTTGACCTTTGGCCTGCGGTGGTGTCCAAACATTCAGGTACAGACAGTCCTCGCTCTTGCCATCGCTTCTAAATTGCATATCGCTATAGATATAACGCTGCATAGCCTGCGGACCGAAATGGTCTGCCTTTCGTACGCCGGTCCAGTTTTTAGGTGCTTGCGGTTCTTTCCAGCGCAGGTTGCCAACGGGTGGCTGCGCAAATGGCACGCCTTTGTAAGATGCTACGCCGCTCGCTTCGGTAACACCCTCTAAAGTGCCGTTAGCGGTTTTTACCTGTGGGTTTTGTGCATAAGCAGTCATGCCTAACAGGCTTAATGCTATCAAAAATATTTTCTTCATGGTTTGATTAGGATTATGATCGGTTATAGCAAATTTAGTATTTGTTGTTACATACCTTTATATCTATCAAACAATTTACTTATGTAGTTGCAAACTACATAAGTATTCGTCCGAAGTCACAGACTTCGGACAGCGGGTTTGTAAGCGTTAATGCTTACAGACAATACAAAAGCTCGCAAGTACAGACACTTACTTCTTTAATACGGTTAAGCGTGGACGCTTAACCGGGGCGTATAAGATACCTTCACTACTTTCAGGATGACAAAAGAAGAAGTCATTCCTAAAACAACAAAATAAACACCGAGCCCTCATTCTCTACCGACTGTACCTGAATATTACCCTTATGCAGCATCATGATCTGTTTGCAGAGGCTCAGGCCAATGCCACTCCCCGATTTACGGGTGCTAAAGAATGGGATAAATATCTTCTCCATCAGTTCAATCGGCATGCCCGTGCCGTTGTCAGCAATCTTTACAATAGGTTTGTTATGAGCCGATAGTTCGGCACTCAATGTAATGGCTGGCTCTGGGCGATCTTTTACCGCCTCTATAGCGTTGACCAACAGGTTGATCAGTACCTGCTCTATCAGATTTAAATCTACTTCGACAGCCATTTGCATATCGCGCAGCACAATATTAAGCTCGATGTTTTTTTGTGCCAGGGTGGGCTGCATCAGGTTATTCAGGTTCTCGAACAAGTCTCGCACCAGTATTTTTTTCAGATCAAGCCGGGTTATTTTGTTGAGATTACGATAGCTTTCGGTAAACTTCAGTAAGCCCTCGCTGCGGCGTTTAATGGTATCTATGCCCAGTTCCAAGTCGTCCAGATCGACACTGCCGCTGCTTTCGGCGCTGTAGGTTTTAAGACGGTTTTTCAGGGTGTCGGCCAGCGACGATATCGGCGCAACCGAGTTCATGATCTCGTGCGTCATTACATTCAACAGCTTTTGCCAGGCCTTTGATTCTGTTTCATCCAACGCCTCGCTAATGTTTTGAAAGGCCAGCAAGCGGTATAGTTTATCATCGCTGCGGATCACGCTTACCGTAAGCAAAATTTTGACGACTTGTTTATTGCGTTGTATGGAAACCACTTTGCTGTCGCCGGGCTTTAGCTTTATGATCTCGTCATAAAGCGTTTCGTCGCGTTTTTGTAATGAACTGATAGTTTTCAGGTAAGGGATGTCGAATATTTTTTTGAATGATTCGTTTAGCCAACCTATCCGCCCGGTCTCTTCTTCGTATGATAAAATGCCGGTATCCACCAACTCCAGTATCTTTTGCAGATAGTGATATTGTGTCTCGCGCTCGCGGCTAATCTGTTTAAAGGTGGTATTGATCTCATTAAAACCCTTGCGCAGCGGCTTCAGTTCTCTGGGTGCCCGGCCAACATCAAAGTGTCTTGAAAAGTCGCGGTAATGTACCGACTCGGCAAATTGCTCGACCTCGGTATGTGCCTTTTTTTGATAGCGTAACAGATTGGCCACAACAAAACCTACCAGCGGGATGCCTATCAACAGGTACACGTAAAGGTGCAGAACTATCACAAAGCTCACGCCCAGCAATGTTAAAAACAACAAGGCTATCCTCAGGATAATGCGTAACTCGTAACTTTTAAATATCATACTTACTTAGCCTGCGGTAAAGGGCAGTACGGGTTAATCCCAGTTCTTTGGCGGCTCGGGTGATGTTGCCGTTATGTTTTTCGATGACCCTCAAAATAGTAGTTTTTTCCAGCATGCTCAGCGGCATATCATCCATTGGTTCGGGGGCGGACGGCGCCGTTTCTATCGATGAAAATATGAGGTCGTTAGCCGTTAGTACATTACTGTCGGCCATAATTACGGCGCGCTCCATAGTGTATTGTAGTTCGCGCACATTGCCGGGATAATGATAGCTGTTTAATTTTTGCAGCGCGCTATCATCAAAAGCTATGGCCGGTTTCAGATATTTAGCAGCGTATACACCGGCAAAATGCCTGGCCAACAGTTCGACATCATCATCACGTTTGCGCAGCGGCGGCATAGTCACCTCCACCGTATTGATACGATAGATCAGATCCTTCCGAAAACGGTCATCATTAGCCAGTTCCTGCAGCGGCAGGTTGGTAGCGCAGATGAGGCGGATATCAATGTCAACCGGTTTATTGTTGCCCAGGCGGGTCACCTGCCTGTTTTGCAGCACCGTAAGCAGTTTGGCTTGTTGCCGCAGGGAGATATTGCCTATCTCATCCAAAAACAAGGTGCCGCTGTTAGCATCCTCAAAACGCCCCGGCCTGTCCTCGCGCGCATCAGTAAAAGCCCCTTTTTTATGGCCGAACAGTTCGCTCTCAAACAGGCTCTCGGTTAGTGAGCCGACATCGACTTTAATAAATGGTTTGCCAGCCCGTAACGAGCGCTCATGTATAGCCTTTGCTATCAGGTCCTTGCCGGTACCGTTCTCGCCTAATATCAAAATGTTGGCGTCTGTTGGTGCTATCTTATTTACTTTTAAAAAGACATCCTGCATCAACGGTGATTCACCATGTAAGGTGGTTGAAGATGGATTATTTTTTGGCGATAATGATTTGGCCGATTTGTCAATATCCTTTTTATCCAGCAGGTCTTTAATTACCTCGATCAGCTTGTCATTATGCCAGGGTTTAACCATAAAATCGGCCGCGCCTTCTTTTAATGAGCGCACCGCCAGATCGATGTCGCCATAGGCGGTGATCATGATCACTATGGCATCGGGCTTCCACTCACGAATCTTGCGCAGCCAGTATAAACCCTCGTTACCGGTGTTTATGGCGCTGTTAAAGTTCATATCCAGCAAAATAATATCAACGGTATTGCGCTGCAGCAGGCTGTTCAGGTTCTCCGGATTTTTTTCGGTAATTACCTCCTGTGCTTCGGTTTTAAGTAGCAGCTTTACGGCTGTCAATACGTCCGGATCGTCATCAACAATTAATACGGTGGCTTTTTTAAGTAACATACAATACGTGAAAATACAATTAAATATAATAAGTATATTATGGTGGCTTTGGGCAATAATGTAACCATAAACTGTAATTAACTGTAAAACAATTTTTTGTACTCAAGCCAACAAAAATCACTGTATCAAAACCGAACACTTATTGTGTCATAAGCGAACGGACATGCTTTAAAACACCCCGGCATTTAATTGATTTACAGCAATTTATATTATGGCACGTTGTTGTATTGGCATAGCATATATAAATCGAATCTGAACAAACATCGTGGATAGAAAAATTGAAAAGAAAAAGTGGGGTACCAAGCGTCTGCTAACTATAGGCGGCATAACCGGCCTTGTACTGTTAATTGGCGGAAGCATTTATTTTACGTCAGGAAAAAGCAAACTTTCTGTTGATACCGAACGCCTTACTATAAGCGAAGTTACCAAAGGGCCATTCCAGGTTAACATACCGGTTAACGGCGTGGTAATGCCTGTAACCACTATATATCTTGACGCCGTTGAGGGCGGGCTTGTAGAAGCGAAATATGTTGAAGACGGCGCTAACCTGAAAAAAGGCGACCCCATACTAAAACTATCGAACACCGACCTTGAACTAAACCTAGCCAACCAGGAAACAGCGGTTTACGCAGCACAAACCCAGATGCAGATCTCGCAGAACAACGCGGTGTCAAATACCATTAATAAGCTGAACCAAATGGCCGATGTAGATAATGCTTTTAAAGAAGCTGAGCGCGTGTACAAATTGGATAAACGTTTGTATGAGCAAAAGGCTATCAGTCAGCAGGATTATCAGCAAGCAGTTAATACGTATGAATATCAGCTTAATCGTAAGAGGCTAACCCAACGCATCCTGAAACAGGATACCGCCCTGGTTAAGCAGCAAAACCTACAGGCGCAAGAGCAGTACGCCCAAATGAAAGCCACACTGAACCTGATGCGCAAAAAGGTGGCCGATCTGACCGTACGTGCACCTGTTGACGGGCAATTAACCTCAATGGATTCGGAAGTTGGTCAGAGTAAAAACAAAGGGGAACGTTTAGGACAAATCGACGTCCTTTCTGGTTACAAGGTAAGGGTTGATGTGGATGAGCATTATTTGTCGCAGGTATACAATGACCTTAAAGGTACTTTTCAATTCGCTGATAAAAATTATACGCTGCAAATTAAAAAAGTATTTCCGCAGATAGCCAACGGCAAGTTTCAGGTAGATATGCAGTTTGCAGGCGAAGTACCTAAGGGCATTCGCCGCGGGCAAACCCTGCAGATACTGCTGGCGCTTAGCGATGAAACCAAACAGGTGCTTTTACCTAAAGGCGGCTTTATTGAAAAAACAGGCGGCAATTGGGTGTTTAAACTGAGCGAAGACGGCAAAACAGCTTATAAAGTTGATGTGCAACTGGGCAGACAAAGCACCGATTACTATGAAATATTGCAGGGCTTAAAACCGGGCGATAAAGTAATAACATCGAGCTATGATACTTTTGGCGACATACAGGAACTCATATTAAACAAAAACTAAACACGAAACTTAAACACACCCTTAACGGGTAGGAGGATAAAATGATAAAGATTACCGATCTGCAAAAATATTACCGCACCGAGGAGGTGGAAACCATCGCCCTGAACAAACTATCGATCGAGGTTAAAGAAGGCGAGTTTGTGGCCATTATGGGCCCGTCGGGCTGCGGCAAGTCAACCTTATTAAACATTCTGGGTTTACTTGATGACCCGGACGGCGGCAGCTACTTATTTAACGGCATAGAGGTGGCCGATTTTAACGAACGCAAACGCGCCGACCTACGCAAGCATAACATCGGCTTCGTGTTCCAGAGCTTTAACCTGATTGACGAGCTGACCGTTTTTGAAAACGTGGAGTTGCCGCTCATCTATACCGGCGTGCCTGCTTCAGAGCGCGTGAGCCGCGTAGAAAAGGTGCTGGACAAAATGCAGATCATGCACCGCCGTAATCACTACCCGCAGCAGTTGTCGGGCGGTCAGCAGCAGCGTGTAGCCGTGGCCCGCGCGGTGGTAAACAACCCTAAACTGATCCTTGCGGATGAGCCTACCGGTAACCTTGACTCAAGCAATGGCAACGAGGTTATGGAACTGTTAACCGACCTGAATGAACAAGGCACCACGATTATCATGGTGACGCACTCTGAGCATGATGCCCGTTACAGCCACCGTATCATTCGCCTATTAGACGGGCAGACCGTGATGGAAAATATTATGATCTGATTATTACCTGTACCTATTACAATTAGTTAGTTAAGTGCTTTTCCCGGTTCCTTCCCTTTGGGGAAGGAACCATCGGGAGGGACTAAAAGCAACCTGCCATGATCAAGAATTATTTTAAAATTGCTTTCAGAAACATTAGCCGCAACCTGGGCTTTACCTTCCTGAATATTTTTGGATTAACACTTGGCGTGGCGGCATGCCTGGCCATATTTCTGATTGTACGTAATGAACTAGGCTACGATAGCTTTAACAGCAAGGCTGACCGCACGTATCGGGTCACGTTACATGCCCTTGACTATAATTCTAACGTATCTATGGGTATTATTCCAACCATGCGGACTTATTTTCCGCAGCTGGAACACGCTACGCAAGTGTATTATCAGCCTGAGGTTACTATTAAGATTGGCGAAAATCGGTTTGCCGAAAAGAATTTTGTGATAGGCGATAGCGAGCTGGATCAGGTATTTGATTATCAATGGCTGGCCGGCGATCATAATACTGCCCTGTCTGACCCTAACAGTGTAGTGCTAACTGAAAGCCTTGCTAAAAAATACTTCCCGCAAAATAATGCTATGGGGCAGATGATTGATTTTGGCGATAAGATTGCCAAAGTAACCGGCATCATTAAGGACCCACCGGCCAACACCAGTTTACCGATGAGTTTGATCCTATCCTTCAGTACTTATCAAGATCAGTTTAAAGGAATGATGAGTCATTTCTGGGCTATATCGGGCGGCAGTTACGCATATATCCTTTTACCAAAAAACTATTCTGTGCATACGCTTGAAAAACAAATACCAGGATATATTAAGAAAACCTGGGGTAAAGATGTGGATGCAGATATTCAGCTACCGCTGCAACCTTTAAAAGACATCCATTTTGACCAGCGATATATCAACAATATCGTTACTCCTACCTCAAAAGACACCTACTATGCTTTGATTGGCGTCGCATTGCTTATCATTATTACAGCCTGCATCAACTTTATTAACCTGGCTACTGCGCGCGCTATTAAACGCGCCAAAGAAGTGGGCGTACGCAAAGTACTTGGCGCCCGCCGCGACCAGTTGATTGGCCAGTTTATGGGCGAAATCACCATCATGGTGCTGATATCGGTGATACTGGGGGTGGGGATTTGTGCACTCTTTCTTTCAAAGGCAGATAGCTGGATGTCGATAACTATATCGCCGGCTCAAATCTTACAGCCGCAGGTGTTAAGCTGGATTGCCGGGATAACTGTTGTGGTCATCCTATGTGCGGGACTTTACCCGGCCTTTGTACAATCGGCCTTTCAACCTGTTGATACATTTAAGAATAATTCGGGCACATCATCCAAAGGTTTGACTTTGCGAAAAGCTTTGGTGGTAATGCAGTTTACTATATCGCAGGTGTTAATAGTGGGCACTTTGATCGTTGCCAGTCAGATGGACTTTTTCCGCAACCAGGACCTGGGATTTAATAAGGATGCGGTGATATCGGTAAACATGCCGGTACAAGAGAAACGCGAGGTGTTTCAACAGCAGCTGGCCACTATGCCAGGCGTAAAAGAATTTAGCGTATCGTCGGGTTCGCCATCATATAATGATTCATGGTGTCCTTTTTCGGCACCGGCTTTAGGGTTTACTAAAAATAACGTTACCGAGATCAAATTCATCGACGAGAAATACATGGACATGTTTCAGATGACCATGCTGGCCGGCCAGAAAATAACCCGCAAGGCACCTACCGATTCATTGCATAAAGTAGTGGTTAATGAAACGCTAATGCATGAGTTAGGCGTTCAGGATCCACAAAAATTTGTAAATCAGCGCATCGTGGTAAGCGGCGAACCGGCTACCGTTATCGGCGTGGTAAAAGACTTTCAAAGCGAATCAAAACATAAAAAAAGAAGGGCTTGCGTTTTAGAATATACCCCGGGCCAATTTTTTATGGCAAGTATCAAACTGCAGCCTAAAAACATGCCTGCAACCATTGCAGCC
>DATCXS010000009.1:0-11562 GCA_036565645.1 Mucilaginibacter sp. | reverse complement strand
AAAACAATACTTACGACGGCAACGGCAACCGCGCGCCTGACGGTATCCTCGGTCCGCACCGCGAAAAGGAAGCCAGCTTTTATACCGTGAAGGAGGTTTGGTCGCCGGTTTATATCAAACCACAACCTATCGATAAAACTTTTAACGGTAAAATACCTGTCGAGAACCGCTATGTATTTACCAAACTAAGTCAATGCAAGTTTAAATGGAAGCTGGTAAAGTTGCCACCGGCAAAAACTAAAACTACCCAACCGCTGGCAACTTTGACCGGCAAACCCTTGCCTTTAGAGTTGGCGCCGGGGCAAAAGGGTACGCTTAACCTGCATTTGCCTGCTAACTGGGCTAATAATGATGCGCTGTACCTGACCGCTTACGGGCCGCATGGCGAAGAGTTATGCACCTGGAGCTGGGCCATCAAATCGCCGCAGGCTATGGCCAAAGTGCCGGTTGCAGCCAGCAAAGGTGCAGTGACCTATACCCAACAAGGCAATGAATTGATCGTCATCGCCGCAGGCAAAAAATATTACTTTAATAAGAGCACCGGCTATATAGAGAAAGTAGTTAAAGGCGGCAAAACCATTTCGCTGTCGGGCGGGCCTGTACTGGCCGGGGTTAATACCACGCTGAAAAATTTTACTTATAAAACCGAAGGCAAACAGTTTGTTATTAATGCTGACTATGCAGGCGACGCCTCTATGCAGGTAAAATGGACCTTCGCGCCGGGCAAGCGGGTCAAACTGGATTATACCTACACCCAGTCGGGCGATGTGGATTATATGGGTATCACTTTCAACTACCCCGAAGAAAAAGTTACCGGCATGAAGTGGCTGGGTCGCGGCCCATACCGTACCTGGAAAAACCGCTTACCCGGCCAGCAGTTTGGCGTATGGCATAAAGACTATAATAACACCATAACCGGCCAAACCTGGGACTATCCCGAATTTAAAGGCTATCACAGCAACCTGAACTGGGTGGTGCTGGAAAATAAAGAATCTACGTTTACGGTTTATACAGACAATAAAAATATTTACCTGCAAATGTACCGCCCGGCCCGCGAGATGGACGCGCTTAAAAATAACAACGTAGAGCCTCCCTTCCCTGACGGTAACATTGGTTTCCTGAATGCTATTAGCGCTATCGGCACTAAATTCCAGTCGGCGCGCCAAATGGGCCCGCAAAGCCAGAAAACTCATGCAGATGGTATGCCGATAAGCAATACGCTTTGGTTTGATTTTAATTAATTATCCTCCGGTATGCCGTGTTGTAAGCAGTCAATCAGCTATTAGTTTTTTAAAGAATTTTGTAATTATCTTGCGCTATCTCACTCTAACAACAAAAACGGAAGAATGGCTACCCAACAGGATAAGTATATTTTAAAAGTAGAAGGTCTCGGTGTGAACTACGGCAATTTTGAAGCTGTAAAGGACGTAGGTTTTAAGGTATTACAAGGAGAAATATTTGGTTTGCTGGGGCCTAACGGAGCCGGTAAAACCAGTACGCTAAGTTCTATCGAGGGTTTAGTGAAATTTAAGAGCGGCAGCATTATACTCAACGGATTTGATGTGTTGCTGCAGCCTTTACAAGCAAAAGCGTCGATGGGCGTTCAACTGCAGTCAACCAGCTTTCAGGCCGAATTAAATGTTACTGAAATATTGCAGCTATTTTCGGGCGTTTATGGTGTGTCCATGAGTAAAGATCAGCTCAAAGCGGTGCTGAAAGAGATTAGCCTGGAAGATGCGGGTAAAAAGAAATTCAGTCAGCTATCGGGCGGCCAGCAACAGCGTTTGTCGCTGGTGATTGCTACCATCCATAACCCCCGGCTGGTATTATTAGATGAGCCTACTACGGGCCTCGACCCGCAATCGCGACGCCAGTTATGGGAGCGTATCGAGGCTATTAAAGAACACGGACATGCCGTATTGCTTACCACTCACTCGATGGAAGAAGCCGAGGCCGTTTGCGACCGGATTGCGATTATCGACCACGGCCATGTTATCGCCATTGATACGCCGCAGGCCCTGGTTGATAAGTACCGGGATGACCCGGAAGTAATCGCCGCATCGCGCCGCGGAAAAATAACTTTAGAAGACGTATTTATCGGCCTGACCGGAAAAACAGTGAGAGCCTAATCAACCCAAAACATGGAAAATAATAACGTCACTATACCCAAAACTTCAACTGCATTTGCCGCATTGTTTCGCGCAGATGTTGCAACTCAGCTCAGTAATCGCCGTTCGGTAATAATTACGCTGCTGGTGCCTGTCATGATCCTGATATCATGGAAAGACGTCTCAGATAAATTAGGCGGCGCTTATGTATTGTCAACCGCTATCGGTATAGGCTTGATGTCTATCGGATTGATGGGTTACTCCAGCGCTGTATCGCGCGACAGGGACAAAGGCATTTTTCAGCGTTTGCGTGTAGCGCCGGTGCCTACCTGGGCTATCATGGTCAGTCGTCTCGGTATCCAGCTGGTAATGATCATGATCCTGACCCTGGCTATTTTTATAGTTGGCTTTCAGGTAGATAAAGTAACACTGCCCATATCGGGATATGCCTTAGCTTTTTTTACTGCCTTTTTAGGGGGTGCAGTGTACCTGAGCCTCGGGCAGCTGATTGTGGGGTTGGTTAAAAATCCTGAAACCGTAAACGCCACTACCCGTTTGGTTTATTTCCTGTTTATCATGGTTGGTATGTTTGGCGAACTGGGTTTACTGGGCCAATACATTAAGCATGGTATCCGTTGGTCGCCCTATGGTTCGGTTAAAATGATGATAGCCGCCAGTATGAACCCCACTGCCTGGAACAGCGATGCAACTATCGCGGTGCTGTTATCGCTGGGCTACATTGTGGTATTTGCCGGTATCGGCATCAACAAATTTAAATGGAGTAATAAGTAATGTTTCTTAAAAATGCTCCCTCCGCTGCCCGCAAGCGCAATGTCATTAAGTTAAGCGAGTCAACGGCATAAAGCCCCCTCTAACCCGATAGCTATCGGGTCTCCCCCAGTTGGGGAGACTTTGGCTGCGATTGCTTATACTTTTTTTTAAGTCCTCCCTTCCGGGGAGGATTTAGGTGGGGCTTAAACGCTTAACTTAATGACATTGGCCGCAAGCGTCCCGCTTGTGGTTCACCTTAAAATGACGCAAGTTTTCTCCTCACTGGTCTAAGTTTAATGAAATGTAACTTAGACCTAAAATGGGCGCAAGTTTTCAACTTGCCTTGCAGGATGACCACCTCAAGCAGAATGCTTGCTACATAGTAGGACGGGATTACTGTTTCACTTTTTCAAGTGAAACAAACGTGCTATTTGCCAAAAGGTATCAACCCGTTCAACTGCCGGTACAACGGATAATCGGGCAGGGGCTGGGCCGACTGATGGAAGTTCTTACAGTAATAAACCTGCAAATGTTCCTCAACCACGCCACCACGAACTATTGGGATATCCTGCAATTCGGTAATACTGTCGAAGAATGGTGTAGCGTCTTTATACACGGTCTCTTCGTAACCATGAGCTTCGCCGATAATCACGCAATCCTTACCCAATAAGGTTTTCGGGTCAACCAGGAAGGCCAGGTTGCGCGGGTCGCGGTTAAAGCAGATAATATCCTTCTTACCCTTCAATGCCCAGTCGACTTTACCGGCCAGCCACCAGCGGGTGCTGCCTGCAAATACCTTATCGTTCTTGATCCAGCCTTCTTTCTCAAAGCGGGTCATCACGTCATCATAGTCTACACCCTGAATGGTAGGGTCAATTTTAGCACCGCCCAGGCTGGCCACCCATTTGGGCCCGTAGCTTTGCCAGAAACCTGTAACCAGGTGCAGGCCCAACACCGTAATGGTTATCACCGTAAAGCATATTGAAAAATTGAGCCAGCGGCGGGTAAGGCGTTTGCGCTTTTCGTCGGCACCGTTCAATGCCTTGTCTATAGCAAAGCCCAGCGGTATAAACAGCATCATATAACCCGGCGCCTGCCAGTGGAAATGATATTGCAGATCGGCCCAAAGGGTAATAACAGTGAAGAACACAATTGGCAATACCGACATCCAGAAATTAAAACCATACTCCTGCTGTACCCGCTTTTTGTAAGCAATAAACATTTGGCGGATAGTGGGAAACCATATCCAGGGCAGTAACCAAACCGCCTGCCCCGCTATGCTGCGGATAAACCAGTCGAAGTGAATAGTAAACGGTTCGTCGCGGGTGCCCGCGCGCGAGCCTTGCCATACAAACGACACCCAATCATTTTTATAGTTCCACCACAGCACCGGCGTTGCCATAATAATAGTGATCAGGATAGCCAGGTAGGGGCCGGGGTGCGCCAGCCAGTGGCGTTGTTTTTTATTGGTAAGGATGAACATAAACACCGCCGCAAACAAAAACAGCACGTGGTATTTACTCAAGGTAGCCAAACCCATGCAAATGCCGATGATTACCCAAAGGCTGTAAACTTTGCCTTTGTCGGTTTTAGGGTCAAGTGGTTTAGCTTCACCGATGCCGAGCACTTTTACAATGTACCAGGTGCTTAGCAACCAAAAGAACATCAGCGGGGCATCGGGCTGATACCAGCAGGCTACACCCACGGTAAACAGGGCGCTCAGGTTCATCACCACAACCGCCCAGAAACCCGCCGCCGCATTAAATAATTTACGACCCAATAAAAATAGCAGCCAGCTTGTACCCGCAAACATCAATACATCCGGGAAACGCAGGCCGAAATTAGTCAGGCCAAACAAACGGATACTTGCCCCACCCAGCCAAAAGAACAGCGGCGGCTGGTCAAAATAACTCCAATCCAAATGAATGGCACCGCGAAAGTAATAAGACTCGCCGTTGCCTAAACCCGTATATGCCGCAATCCATAACCTGGCAAAAAATGTGATAATAATAAGTGCCAGGGTATATTTAGCGGCGTTTTGTTCGGTTATTTTTTTCATGGATAGAGAACACGGTTTTGTTTAAAGTCGCCGCAAATCTCCGAAAAAAATGTAAGTTATCCGCATAGCCAGCGCAACCCGGTCAACAGGTTTATTTTTTAATTCTGAATTTCCAGGCGAAGTCAAGGCTCATGGTGTGCTCGTATTTAAATTTGTCGGGTAGGTTGGGGCGATAAAACGTAGGGCGATAAACTAAGCCTGTATGAAAAAATTTACCCACCTGAAAATATACCGGAAAGATCAATCCAAAAGAATAATGGGTTTTGTCGGCAAACAGGCGTTCACTTGGCGGAATTGAGTCCGTATAGCCCAGCCGGTAACTTAAATGCCAATTGTTTCTTGCTGCTGCAATTCCATATCCAATACTTAAACGTTTGATTTTGTAGTTGTTGGATAGGCTTATAAAATTGGATCGTAAATCCTGGCGTAAACCAAAATAATCTACCGGTGCAGGGAAAGGCACAATGGAGTTGTAAATCTCTGCAATATTTAAACTTAAAAACTGGTTTTGCGAATGATAATAATCAAGGCCGTATGAAATCCCAATAAATCCAATGTTTTCTTTTCTGGGCTCTCCTTCGGGAGAAAAGCTAAAATAATTTATATCGGGTAATGATACATGCACATATAGTTCGCCTTTGTTATGTGGCGGGTCATACGCAAGATAAGATTTTAAGGGGTTTTTACCTTTGTCGTGAGACACTTGATAGGCATGATAAAATTTAGCACTGTCATAGTTAGTTACATCTATTTTTGATGGGTAAGCCCACATTTTAGGTGTCCACATATCAACCAACATACCTAAACCGAGACTGGGATATAAATTAAACCAAAACGCCGTTGAAAGGTGAGGATAAAGTTTAACCGATTTTTGGATACCTGCTTCGACAATCTGAACGTCGGCAATCTCATTTTTCCTTTCAATGCGGATGTTTGCTTTGTTGTGTAGTGTTGGCACAGTATCTTTCTGATAAATAACAACACCAGGCTGTTGCATATAAAAAACAATCTGCTGACGCCTGCGATTCCATACCGTTGCACAAGAAGAAAAAAGAAAAGTAATTGTAATAAGGTATAAGGTTGGTTTCATATCAAGATTGCAGATGTCGTTGTTTCAGTAACTTTATCATCCTAAGCACAATCACAACAGTCGCCGCAATAAAAAACACAGACCCAAAGCCGCTTACAAATATGCGCCAGGCAACATGCGTTTGCAGAGCCGATAAAAACATGCAAACGGCATAAACAGCCATGGCCGCGTTAATAAATGCCGAGAATCTGAGCTTCTTTAATTGGTCCTTTACCGGTGCTTCCATACCGGTAAATATATAAAATTATTTGCCGGCTTCTTCCAGTACAGACATGTCCAGTTTATCCATTTTCATCATGGTTCGCATTACATTATTAGCTTTCTGCGGATCATCGTTATGTAGCAACCCGATCATGTTATAGGGTACAACCTGCCACGATAAGCCAAACTTATCTTTTAACCAGCCGCAACGGCTTTTTTGTCCGCCTTCTGACAGACGCTCCCAGTAATAGTCAATCTCTTGCTGGTTGTCGCAGGTAATAAATAGCGAAATGGCTTCTGTAAACTTGAACATCGGTCCGCCGTTAAGGGCCATAAGCTTCTGTCCGTCCAGCTCAAAGATCGCAGTCATGGTGGTGCCTTTCGGGCCTGGCCCGGCATCGCCATATTTTACTTCGAACAGTAAACGATTGTTTTTGAAAACTGATGAATAAAATTGAATGGCTTCGTCCAGGTTGTCGTCAAACCATAAAAATGGGGTTATCTTGCTCATAGTTGTAATGTTTTGTTGAAGCAAAGTTATCCGGTTGCCGAATGACGGTTAGGGTGCAGACGGGACATTTTCAGGGCTAATTAAAGACATATCCGTCAAATACGATAACTTTCCAGCTGATCGCATATCAGGTTTAATACTTCTTCGGGAACTATGCCCGGATTTTGGCAAATGTGTAATATTTTATGATTGTCGGGTTCAAAGCTGCCGATGAATTTCCCTTCTTTAAAAACCTCATATTTACATTTATCATCTTCGTGGTGCATGTAATCGCGAATCTCGAAATGCTGATTTTCTGTGCCGATAGCTACCGATATCTCAAATTTTTCCATATCACAAATAGTTTCTAACTAACAAACCATAAAGCCCTTTTTTTGTTGTTAACTATTACAACCATTAAGAGTAAAGGTTTTTGACATTAGTAAAAAGTCTTTATATTGACAAACCCTTAAGGAAAAGTATAATCCCCCCACCCAGTATGACAGATGACATTCAGGCCGATATTGAAGCGGTTGCTCAAATTCCGTTGATAACCACTTTATTAGACGTAGTGTGTCAAATTACCGGAATGCGTTTTGCTGCCGTTGCCCGTGTAACTGATACCCAATGGGTGACTTGTGCTGTAAAGGATGATATAAATTTCGGACTAAAGCCCGGCGACGAACTGGAGTTAAATACTACAATTTGTAATGAGATACGTCAAAGCGGAAAGTTGGTGGTTATTGATAATGTCGAAATAGATTCCGACTTTAAAAATCATCCTACGCCGGCCTTATATGGCTTTAAAAGCTATATATCTGTGCCGATTTTTAAAAACACCGGCGAATTTTTTGGCACACTTTGCGCTATTGACTCTGAACCGGCCAACCTGAACAACGCCCGGGTAATTGGCTTATTTACGCTATTTGCTGATCTGATAGCTAATCACCTTAGTGCTTTTGACAGACAAAATAAGACCGACAATAATAAAGAACTTGCAGAGGCCAATGAAAAGCACGAGGCTGCTCAACAGCAGCAGGACGAGCTGTTACGGCAACTAACTGTAGCTAATGCCAAATTACAACAGGCTATTGAAACAGGTAACATGGGTACCTGGAGTATTGACCCGGCAACGCAAAAGGTTACCTTGTCAGATTTTATCCGTAATCTGTTTGGATTTCCGTTGGATGGCGAAATAACTATCGAACAAACCATGTCGGTGATTGATCCGGATTATCAGGCTGAATTGGCCGGACTGTTGCATGATGCCCTCATCAATTATAAAGACAGCGATATAGAATATCCTATCACTAATCTGCTTACCGGCGAACACAAATGGGTTCGGTCAGCCGGGCGGTTGCTTTTTGATAATATGGGTAATGTCACCGAATATTCGGGCGTATTGCTGGATATTACCAACCGCAAACGCAATGAGGATAGGCAGGCTATGCTGGCTGCCATTATCGAATCGTCAGAGGATGCTATTGTCAGTAAAACGCTGAAAGGTATAATAACCAGCTGGAATAATTCGGCCGAGCGTATGTTTGGTTATACAGAGCACGAGATTATTGGTAAACATATATCGATCATTATTCCCCAGGAACGTCTGCCCGAAGAAACAGAGATTATCAATAAAATAAGTAACAGCGAACGTGTTGAGCATTTTGAGACTATGCGTCTTACAAAATCAGGCACTGAGATTCCCTTATCGTTAACCATATCGCCCATTCGCAATGAGCAGGGAAAGGTAATAGGCGCCTCAAAAATAGCCCGCGACATCAGCAAGCAAAAATTGGCTGAAGAACGTTTGCAAAGCTATATCGAGCGTATGGAGATCTTGAACTCGATAGGCCAAACCATTTCTGCTGATCTGGACACCCAGGGTATCCTTCAAAAAGTGACCGACGCTACAACGCAGTTAACAGGTGCTGCATTTGGTGCTTTTTTTCATAACATGACCAACGAAAAGGGCGAGTCGTACATGCTGTATACCTTGTCGGGCGCACCGCGCGAAGCCTTTGAGAAATTTCCGATGCCGAGAAATACCAAAATATTTGGGCCAACTTTCAGGGGCGAAGGTATTGTAAGGTCGGACGATATTACCAAAGATCCCCGGTATGGTAAAAACAAACCGTATTATGGAATGCCTAAAGATCACTTACCTGTGGTTAGTTATTTGGCGGTTCCGGTAACTGCAAAAAATGACGAAGTAATAGGCGGCTTGTTCTTTGGACATCCTGAACCCGCACAATTTAAAAAAGAACATGAGCAGTTAATAGCCGGTATAGCGGCGCAAGCTTCAATTGCGCTCGAAAATGCCCGGTTATACCAGGAAATTACCGTGTTAAATGCTAAAAAAGACGAATTTATCGGCTTGGCCAGTCACGAGTTAAAAACACCGGTTACCAGCATAAGCGGCTACCTGCAAATAATTGAGCGGGGCCTGCCCGCAGATGACCGGAATAAAAGCTTTATCAATAAAGCATTAACGCAGGTAAATAAACTAACTGCGCTTGTATCTGACCTGCTTGATGTATCGAAAATTCAAACCGGGAAACTGCCTTTATCATATACTGAGTTTGATCTGATACCTGTCCTCATCGACGTTTCAGAGATGATGCAGCAAAATAATGTTACCCATGAAATAGGGCTGTATTATAATCAAAAGTCTATTGTCATAAAGGCCGATCAGCAGCGCATAGAGCAGGTTTTAATCAACCTTATTACCAACGCCGTCAAATACTCCCCCGGTGCAGACAGGATCATTATCAACGTAGAACTGGTTAATACTAAGGTTAGGGTTTCGATACAGGATTTTGGTATCGGTATAGCCAAAGATCAGCATGACCGTATATTCTCCAGATTTTACCGTGTCGAAAACCTGGCGTCGCATATGTCAGGCCTGGGTATTGGTTTATATATATCTTACGAGATCATAGAGCGCCATCACGGCAAAATGTGGGTAGATAGCGAGTTGGGCAAAGGGTCGACCTTTACTTTCGAACTGCCTATAGCACATCATGCATAAAATAAAAAGTCCTCCCTTTCGGGGAGGACCCGATAGCTATTGGGTTGGTTATATTACGGATTCTCGACCGTAACTTCCTGTGCCAGGGTAGCGTCGTCCGGAGTCTTTTTCAAATCAACATCAAGCACGTATAAAGCGTCAGGATTAGCGTTAGGGCCGCCGGCCACTTTAATCTTGCTTAACAGATCAAGCGCCAGGGTTTCTTCCTCGGTTTGTTCTTTTACAAACCATTGCATAAAGTTCCAGGAGGCCCAGTCTTTCTCGGCCATGCTCATGTCAACTATGCGGTATATCTTACCGGTATTTTCAACTTCCGATTGAAATATCTTCTCAAAACAATCATTCACGCTTAACGGGTCGGGGCCTGGTGCCGGTATGGCACTCACAACCACTTTGCCTCCGCGTTTTAAAATGTATTCCAGAAATTTCATCATGTGGTTACGCTCTTCGTTAGCATGTCTGAACAAGAAGTTAGCTATGCCATCGTAACCTTTGCCGGCAGCCCATGAAGCATAAGACAGATAGATCTGGGCGTTATGCGCCTCGTTGGTCATTTGTTCATTTAAAGCTTGCGCAAGTGTAGGTGATAATCTATTGGTTTCCATAAAAATATAACCAATTGTGATCTTAATAGTTTTAACCTTTTAGCGGGAATGTTTATCTTCATAAAAAAATAGAGCACTATTATTCAGAACTAATCTATCAATCAATGAAAAACCAATTTCCGGCCGCAAGCAAACTCGCCATCCCTGTGCTTTTTATTGCCCTTTTAGGCACAATGAGCTGTAAAAAAAATAAAAACAACACCAACGGCAACAATCAGACCGGCACCACCGCAAAAATTGACAGCGCGGGCGTAACTACAGGTACCCCCGAAGGTTTGAACTATACCGGCGCAAACACTGACGATACTTATGCCTCTACTGATTTCCCGACCACAATTTCAATTGTGTTTACGCCTGATGGTGCCACAATAACCCCGGCGACAACCAGCGGCGTTACCATAACGCAGGCAGACGGCGATGTAACGGTTACTGCAACCTCCAGCGGTGTGGCTTATACCGTTTCGGGTTCAACCTCAAATGGTTCGCTTAAAATTTATAGCGACAAGAAATTCCTGGTTACTTTAAACGGTGTTGATCTGATCAATCTGAATGGGCCTGCGCTTAATATTCAATCTAAGAAAAGAGCATTTATTGTAGTGGCCGATGGTACCACCAATAACCTTAGTGATGGCGTAACTTATGCGTCGTCAACAGAAGATCAAAAAGGAACCATCTTTGCCGAAGGGCAATTGGTATTTAGCGGAAACGGTACGCTAAAAATCAGGGGCAATTATAAACATGGCATTTGCAGCGATGATTATATCAGGGTAGTTAGCGGCAATATCAACGTGATTAATTCAAAAAGCGACGGTATACATGTTAACAACGCCTTTATTGCCGATGGTGGTAACATTACCATTAATTCGGGTACCGATGGTATTGAAGCCGAAGAGGGTAACGTGATCGTCAATAATGGCACCTTTAGCATTACTTCGGCTGGTAAAGGTATCAAAACTTCATACGACGGAACCGATGGCTCTGTCGCACGCTATATCGTCATCAACGGCGGCAATATTAACGTTAAATCAACTGCCGACGAAGGGATATCAAGTAAAGGCAGCCTGACTATCAATAAAGGTAATATCAACTCATCAGCCAGCGACGATGCTTTTAAAGCCGACTCTGCCATTTATATTAATGGTGGTTATGTTTATGCATCAAGTACTGCAAATGATGGTATGGACTCAAACGGCAGTTTCGATTTGAATGG
>DATCXS010000075.1:0-2236 GCA_036565645.1 Mucilaginibacter sp. | reverse complement strand
CATGTCGTTTTCAGTAACCACAGTTACGATATTGGTTTTTTTATCCAGCTCTACAGTGCTTTTCGAGTCGTTAAAGTCATAACGGTTCAAAATGTCTTTTTTTGCGATGTTAATGACGTTGTCCAGTGTCTGGCCGTCAATTTTGCTTACTATATCAAAACTTGGCATAGTTAAATAGTTCTTTGAGTGAGGTGCAAAATTACTATTTAAACAAGTATAAAATCAAATAGTTAATTTACATGTTAAAAACAGGTAGATATAGCAATATATTTAATATTAACTTAACAAATAAATAAGCAGCTTTGCCATAATGCTCACGGGCGTTGCAATTATATATGGATATTAAAAGGGTACCTTTAATTAACAGAGAAATAAGCTGGCTGTATTTCAATGAGCGTGTTTTGCAGGAAGCTGCCGATCCTACCGTTCCGTTAATTGAGCGTATAAGGTTTCTGGCTATATTTTCGTCCAACCTTGATGAGTTTTACCGGGTAAGAGTTGCCACGCTAAGCCGTCTGGCCAGTTTGAACGAAAAATCAAAAGAAATACTGGGGTATAATCCTAAAAAAATATTGAACCAGATTAAAAACCTGGTAGTAAAGCAGGAACGCAAGTTTAATGATCTGTACGAGAATATCATCGTAAAACAACTGGCCGAAGAAAAGATATTTCTGCTTAGCGACAAACAATTAAACGTAGCCCGTGGTACCTTTGTACGTCATCATTTCAGAGAAAAATTACTGGCTACGCTGGTGCCTATCATGCTTAATAGTGCCAGTGCACTGCCCGAGCTGCGCGACCGCGCTATTTACTTTTTTGTAAAGCTAACCAAGGACAAAAAGGTAACTTATGCACTGATTGAAATACCCGATAACTTATCTCGGTTCACGGTTTTACCCGAGACCAATAACCTGAAGTTTATCATTCTGCTTGACGATATTATCAGGTACTGTTTAGAGGATATTTTCTTTATTTTTGAACATGATAGTATAGAAGCTTATTCGATACAGCTTACCCGCGATGCGGAGCTGGACCTGGATAAAGAAGTAAGTGGTAAGTTTATCGACTCGTTAACCAAAAGCTTGCAGAAACGCAAAAAAGGTAAACCAATGCGTTTACTTTATGATTCGGAGATGCCAATGGATATGTTAAAGTATCTGGTGAACAAAATGGGCCTGCATGGTGAAAGCCTGATACCAGGTAACCGTTATCATAACTTCAAAAACTTCATATCGTTCCCTAACGTAGGCTCGCCTGAGTTGGAGTATGTCAAATACCCCGCATTGCCGGTTGATAACCTGACTTTTGATCGAAGCTTGATGGCGATGATCGCAAAGAAAGATTACCTAATCAGCACACCCTACCAAAGCTATGATTACGTGATCCATTTCCTCCGTGAAGCGGCTATTGATCCAATGGTTAAAGAGATCAGCATTGCCGTATATCGCGTTGCCGAAAACTCACGCATTATGCATGCTTTAATCAATGCCGCTAAAAACGGTAAAAAAGTGAATTGTTTAATTGAATTGCGCGCCCGATTTGACGAACAAAATAATATAACCTGGAGCCGTCGATTGGAAGAGGAAGGGGTCAATGTAATTTACGGTATCGAGGATTATAAAGTGCACTCAAAAATATGCCTGGTATGCCGCACAGGAAAAGATAGCAAGCCAACCTATTACGCATGTTTGTCGACGGGTAACTATAACGAAAAAACGGCCCTCATATATGCCGACCATACGCTGCTAACAGCCAATAAAAAAATAACCGCCGATCTGGTGACGGTTTTCAAAGCCATTAACAAAGGCATGTTGCCTAAGGGTTTAAAACATCTGATGGTATCGCCTGTTGATTCGCGCCCGGCAATTTATAAGCTGATAGATAATGAGATAAAAAATGCCAAAGCTAAAAAGCCCGCTTATATGATCCTGAAGATGAATAGCCTGGCAGATGAGCAATTGGTTGTCAAACTTTATCAGGCCAGCAATGCAGGGGTAAAAATACAATTGATTATTCGCGGTATGTGCTGCCTGGTGCCTGGCATGAAGGGGTACAGTGAAAATATCGAGGTGATCAGCATCGTGGATAAATATCTCGAACATGCCCGTGTCCATATTTATTGCAACGGTGGCGACGAACTGATTTACCTTACATCGGCCGATTTTATGACACGTAATATCGAGACCCGGGTTGAAGTCGGTTTTCCGATCTATGATAAGGATGTGAAAAAGGAGAT